>CANQPF010000027.1 GCA_947625665.1 uncultured Clostridia bacterium
CAGAAGAAATATTTGAATATTTGTTTATTGTAATTTTTAACTCATCATTTTTATTTAAGCTATAATAATTTTTATATACATCTTTTATATTTACAATTAGATATAAATCTTTAATATTTTCTTCTATTTGTTTATACTGTATACAATTTAATGAATCTGGCAAATCTAGTTTTTCTTCATCTTCAACGCAACAATAAAAGTCAAATGTATTTTTAAAATTTCTAATTATTTCATCATTTTTTATCTTTCCGTTTGAAATTAATTTAATTTCACTAAATTTAACATGTTTTCTATTATATAAAAATTTAAATAATTCACAAACTTTTCTATAATATTCAATTACATCTCCAATATTTTTTTTATTTTTAAATTTAATCTCTAAATATGATTTTATCATTAAAGGAGTATTAGGGTGTTTATTGCCTCTTGATATGTTTTTATTAATTCCAAAATAAAACAGGTCTCCTTCAATTTCAATTTCATTATTATCCAATACATTAAAATTTATTTTTATGTCCTTATTATCGCTAAATTCTGTATTTATAATTTTTTGTGGGTCAAAAAATTTATCTATACATTGACCATAAAAAATCATTGAGTCAAAATTATCAATCTGTGATAATGGGCTTATCGCATTTGAATTTCCTATTATATAAGCTGGAACGAAAGCCTTATAAATTCCTCCTGTTTGTTTTACCAATTTCAAATTTATAAAAGTAATTCTATATCCAGAACTTGTTATTCCTTCTAATACTAGATTATTATCAATAGTTCTCTCTTTCAAAGTTTGAAAAAAAGTGTCCCATATATTATCTAAAGAATCGTCTGGTATTAATGTTAAAATATTATTCATATAATAAAATCCGTATTTCTTTGACTCATATTCTATTTTTCCTTCAATTATATTTTCCATTCTATTTCTCCCAAATTAATACTTTTTGTTCTTCGAAAATATTTCTTATATGTAAACTTATATTTTGTTTAATTGTATTAAAAGTTATGCCATTAAGAATTTTCTTTCTTTCTTAAATTTTTAGAATAATAATAAATATCCGTACACTTTAATTTTCCATCCCATATTTCTTTATCATAATTATCTATAAAGAAATTTTTAATTGTTTTTTCATATTTATCAAATCCCTGTTTTACATAGAATGGTATATTATTTTCTGTTGTTCCAACTAACATTTTTTTATATCTTTGTTTATAATTATCAGCTAGATATTTTATCATTTTTTTCGCATATCCTTTTCCTCTAAATTCTTCTTTTGTTACTATATTTTTTAATTCTACTGTATCATTATCTAATTTTGTTACTACTGCTATACACGCTACATCATCTTTATATCTTAAAACAAATAAATCTCCGTCTTTTAAATATTTCTCTATCATCTTTTCGCTTGGATCTGCTTCAAGCAATAAACTTATATATTGCTTTTTATCATTTTTTTCTTTATTAATCATAATGTTTCTTTTAACTGGTAAAAACTCGAATCCCTCTGGTAAATTTGGCTTTGTATTTGTGTGGGTTATAAATATTTGTTGTTCTGAAAAAATACAACCGCAATATTTTTGCATATATAGCCCTAATTCTCTAGCTTTTGCTTGTCCCTGTCTAAAACCTACTCTAAAATCTCTGTATACAAATTCTATACCATATTTTTGTGCTAATTTTTCACATAAATCTTTTAACTCTTCATGTTTTTGATATGGACTTACAAAGAGTGTTGATGTAAAAGCATCATATCCATTTTCTTTTGCATATTTTACTGTTTGTTCTATTCTAACTTTATAACAATATTCTACACAACGATTTTGCAATCCAATTGAATCTATTTCATTTCCATTTTCATCTTTTCTTGGTTCAAAAATACATTTGCAAAATTCATTAAGTCCATAGTCTTCTTCAAATATTGCTTTTACATTTATCGATTTAGCATATTCTTTTAATGTATCTCTTCTTTTTTTATATTCCATATATGGATGTATATTAGGGTTGTACCAATATAGAGTTGGCTCTATATTTTCATTTCTTAATGTTTCTATACAATATACGCTACATGGAGCACAACATGTGTGCATCAATAATTTCATGCTATTGCCTCCTTATTTACTTTCAAGTACTGCAAATCTTTCAAACTCTGTTACTTTGCATCTATTTCTATCTATTCGAGTTACTTCTTCTTTTGGTTTTACTACCGCAGTATCTTTTGTTACATAGCTATCATCTAAACTTGAATTACAGAAACTGTATTTTCCATAACCTGCTATATTATTAAATATTCCATCTGGATTAAAATATTTTACTGTTTCCACAAATTCATTAGGATCTCCTTTGCTATAAAATAAATAATAAATATAAGGCTCTGGTGTTATATATTCAACATATACATTTGATACATCTATCTGCTCTGTATAATTTACAACATCTTCCCATCCTGTTGCAAAACTAAAATCACGTGTAAAATAACTATTAATAAATGATACAAATAGTACTAAATACATTACTCCAATTCCGATTGGTACAATTTTTCCTCCAGTTTTTTCTAATAGTGTATATATTCCAAATAAAGTATAATAAACAATTGGAAGCATTATTATATTTATTCTGTTAATGTTAGCCTCAACAACAAATAATAATAATATTGAAACTAAAAACCACAAATTGATAGAAATTGTCTTTTTATTTTTTATTGATTCTACTATTCCTATTATTGTAAATGGAAAAGATATTACATATACAATACCAAAGAATTTTATTGAATTCCAAGGTAATCCATCTTCTCCTGTTACTAAAATTTTAATTGAGTTTTTAAAATTCGTAATACTTGTCTTTAAAAAATCACTTCCAAAAATATTTGAAACTTCTTCATATCTATTTTGTAGCATTCTTGGAATAGTCATAAATGGTAAATTAATTTGCTTTAAATGTAATGTGTTTATGATTACATATAACATAATTGGTAGTGCTACTATTCCTGCAATTGCAACTGCAATTAAAACTTGTGATATCTTTGCTTTTTTAGTTGCTATCAAATATATCAATATTAGAATTACAAAAATTGGTAAGAAAAAATATGATGTTCCATATGAATATGCTGATATTCCCAAAAATGCAAAACTTAAATACAATCCATAATTTTTCCCTTTTCTCAAAAATAATTCTAAGAAGTATATTGAAAATAGCATGAGCTCTGGAAATAAATTCGATTCAAGTCCCCACCTGCTTTTCATAATATGCCATGGACATATTACTAAAAATATTGTTCCAATTAAGGCTAACTTCTTGTCTCCAATCAATCTTAATAGTTTATACATTACAAAAATTGCAATACATCCTAAAATTGCCATAGGAAGTCTAACAGCTAAAATTGTTAATCCTAAAACTTTTACAAAAGGTATCATAATATATGTATAAAGTGCATTTTGTCCGATTTCCCCACGATTCTAAGAATACTGGTAAAAAATTTCCATGTCTGTCTATCCCATAATTTCCAATAGCATAAGCTTCATATCCTGCTGATGCTTCGTCTGCATTCAAACCTTTTGGAACGGTTGTTAAATTTATTATTCTAACTAAAAAACCAATTACCATAATAACTATAATGGCTATCTGGTACTTATCTAATTTTTTCATCTTTATTTTTGATAAGCACTATATATGCTTATTTCTCCTATCTTTTCGAAATTTTGTATTATATATGTTATAACTTTTTCTGGACTTTGCCAATTTCTATCTGTTTCTTTAATTAAATAAATAGCATTATTTTTTTGTCTTAATATCTGTTTTATTTCTCCATCTTCTCCACCTTCACCTAAATTACCTTTTAAAAACATGTCGTAATTTTTATCATATAAATTTAATGGTATTTTATAAATGGCTGCTTCTGCGTCTAAAATATATACTTCTCGAGATCTTTTCTTTTGTTCAGCTATAAATTTACTGATTTCTTCTATTCTATTCTCAAGCGCTTCTTCTATTGGTACCATACTATAATGATCCATTTTAGACTTATATACACTTGATAAATATTCACCAAGCATTGGTGTAGTAAATGTTAATGATATTCCTATCATAACTGCTACAGAACCAATTTTAACAAACTGTTCAAGAATTTTATATACTGTTGAATTAGCTCTTTCTATCAATTTTTTCATCAAAGTATATATGATATATGCAGTTCCTATTAATGTTGGGAATATTCCAACTAAAAAGTGTATCTCGTCTGATATAGGATATATTATTACTGCTTGAGCAACTGCAAATGGTACAATTGTTAAAATATTGCAATAATATTTTGTAGCTTTTCGTCTGATTAAAAAATAGCATACAATCATATATATCAATATTATTGGCATTAATATAGCAAGTATTTTAATAATTAGCCTTTCTTCAAATAACCTCGTGTATGGTATTTTATTTGAAAACTCTTTAATTCCTATAACGCAATAACTAAAGAAATCTTTCCACATTCCATTTATATTAAAATATAAAGCAACTATTAATATTGGTGTTATAATTCCTACTATTCTAAAAGCAATACTCTTTCCTAGTTCTTTAAATCCTTTTTTATTTTTAGCTAGTATTGCTTTATATACAATCAATGCTAGAGAAATTAAAATTCCTGTTGTTTGTTTAATACATATACATATACCTGCAAGAAATCCTACTAGTAAATCATGTTTTATTGATGTATCTAAAATATTTTCATGAATATCTCTTTGCCAATTAATATCTACATCTTTGCCATAACGGTTTAACTTTATCTTTTTATATACTTTCTGATTTTCTACATCTACATCTTGACTATTATGTCTTAGTTCAATATAGATAATTGCTAATAAAATAAAAAGTTCAAAAAAGTTATAATCTACTGCAATTTTTTCTTTCATCAAATATATAACACTTATAGAAAAGAATAATGCAACATAAGTATTTACTTTTAATTTCTTCAAAATTCCAAATGATAAAATTGAAATTCCTAAAAATAAAAATACTGCTAAAAATCTCATAACCATAATTTGATTTCCAAATATTTTTAAAAAAGTAGAACAAACTAAAGGGAAAATTGGTGTTACTATAGTACTAACATCAACATATAATAATTTCCCTTCGGCTACATTTTTTGCAACATTATAAATCCAAACTTCATCTAAGTCTCCAAAATACCTTGGTATAACATTTGCTATCAAATATAAAGTCATAAGTATAAAAAATAAAATTATTATTGGTAATTCCTTATTTATTTTTTTCATATGTTACTCCTAAATTTTTGCTCATACTGTTTATTCTTCTTGTGTGGGATAATCATATCCTAAATGTGCATATGCTGGTGCTAGTGGTTGTCTCCCTCTTAATGTTCTTGCAATAAAGCCTTTTTGAATTAAAAAAGGCTCATAAACATCTTCAATTGTATCGACTTCCTCTCCTATTGTTGCAGCTAATGCTTCTATTCCTACTGGTCTACCTTGATATTGTACAATCATGATATCTAATATCTTTCTATCTATTTCATCTAATCCTAATTCATCTATTTCTAATTGATTTAAAGCGTGTTTTGTAACTTTTAATGTTACTGTACCGTCTCCTAATACTGCTGCATAGTCTCTTACCCTCTTTAAAAGTCTATTTGCAATTCTCGGAGTCCCTCTAGATCTTCTAGCAATTTCCATTGCTGCTTCATCTTCTAAATTAATTTTCAAAATTCCTGCAGAACGATTTACTATTGCTTTCAAATCTTTTTCTGAATATAATTCTAAACGATTAACTATTCCAAAACGATCTCTTAATGGTGTTGTTAATGCTCCTGCTTTAGTTGTTGCTCCTATTAAAGTGAACTTTGGCAAATCCAATCGTATAGATCTTGCACTAGGTCCTTTTCCTATAATTATATCAAGTGTATAATCTTCAAGTGCTGGATATAAGATTTCTTCTACACTTTTACTAAGTCTATGAATTTCATCGATAAACAAAACATCAAATTCTTCTAAATTAGTTAATAATGCTGCTAAGTCACCTGGCTTTTCAATTGCAGGTCCTGATGTTATTTTTATATTAGAATTCATTTCATTAGATATTATGTTTGATAAAGTAGTTTTTCCAAGTCCTGGAGGTCCATATAGTAAGACATGATCTAAAGGCTCACCTCTTTTTTTTGCGGCTTCAATATATATCTTCATTTGTTTTTTTACTTTTGTTTGTCCTATATATTCTTCTAGAGTCTTTGGCCTTAAACTATTTTCCATTCTCTCTTCTTGTACATCTTCTAACTCTGGACTAATTAATTTATTTTCTTCCATTACGCTTCCTCCTAAAACGTCTATTTTGATATAAGAGTTTTACTTATAAATTCATCTACTATTCCTATTAGCTTTGAATTATTTGGTTCATATTTTTCCGGAATAAATTTATCAATTTTTTTTAATGCTTCCTTTAAATCTTCTACTTTATTTATCCCTATAATATATTTCTTTTTATTGAATAGTTCTACAATTTCTTTTTGATGATTGTTCACATGTTCATCATATTCATGCAAACGTGGTACGGCAATTACTTTTTTCCCTTTTTCAATAGAAGAAATAATAGAACCTACACCACCATGAGTAATTATTATGTTTGATTTTTCTTGTAATTTTTCTAGTTTTTCTTTTGCAATCAAATCAAATATTTCCATATTTTTAGAGTTGTACTTTGTATATCCAGATTGTACAACTACTTTTTCTTTTATTGTTCCATCTTCAATATTTCTTTCTACTTCTTCTAGTAATCTATGAAAACTATTATTTTGAGTTCCAAGCATAACTAAAATCATTTAATAAATTCTCCCTCCATATACAGCTTTTGGATATATTTTTAGCATCTCTTTCCATTGAACAATAAATAAGTCAGCAATTGGATAAATCAATCTTCCTGTAGCTGTTTTTTTATTTGTGTTTGCAAATGTTTCTATATATACAATTTTGCTTCTAAAAATTTTTCCAAGTATACACATTGGTCCAGCAGTATGTGTTCCTGTTGTAACTATAACTTTTGGTCTTATTTTAAAATAGAGATAAACTGTTTTTAGACACAAATAAAAATATTTGAAAATATATGTAAATAACTTTGCTCTTGTTCCATATGGTAAAAAATATAATTTATCTCCATACTTTTCTTTAAGCTTTATATTTGCTTTGTCTTTTTCTGTTATTATGTTATATTCATATTTTTCAAATAAAGGGTTTAATTGTAATAATTCGTTTAGATGCCCTCCTGTACTTGATATAAATAATACTTTTCTTCTCATTTTTTGGTATATTAGTTAATAATTTTCTGTAAATAAACTATTAACGATTTTTCTCCTTTTTAACTTAATTTTCTTCTCTTGTATTATATCTTTAATTGCCCATTCTGTCAATAAATTTGGGGCTTTCATCAAATAAATATATAACTTCTAATCCTTTTATATTTTTATAATTTTCCCATAAAAAAGAGAACTCTTTAGAGTCCTCTTGATATTAATAATTTAATCTTCTTCTTTCTCTTCTTCCACTTCTTTTACTTCTTGTAATTTCTTTTCAAAATATGATGTTAGTCCAACCAAAGTTAATGTATAAACTATTAACACTATTGGGATAGTTGAAATTCCAATTGGATATCTTGTTATAGCCATAATACTTAATAACTCAAGTTGTGCTAGTACAACTACTGCAATTGTTTTTAATAAAACTTTTCCTATTCCTAATTTAAAATATCTAATTAATAGATATACTAATATGATAGCTGTTGCCACAGCAAATGGAACTATATAATTTTTTATTATATCTCTCCCTCTTACATGTGAATTAGTTTTTATTTCAATTTCATCTTTATTTAGTTCTGTTCCATACTTTTCATTTACCTTATTTACTATACCTTCTTTTTGCTCATCTGTTATTTCTTTTGCTTTTATTGCTGTAGCATCTCCATATATTTCAATATTTTGCATTGAGAAATTATTTCCCATTACTTCCTTAACAATCTGTCTAACATCATCCATATTACAATCAGCAGTAATATATAAATCTAATTCTTGTGATTTTGCATATTCCAAATCAAAGTTCAAACCTTTTACTACTGTCATTACTATACCTGCAATTAGTACTACCAATAGTATTAATATGATTATTTTATTTATTGTCTTATTATTTTTCATCGCTAGTACCTCCTTTTGCATCTTCGCTTCCTTGCGTATTTAGTAATGTATTTGTAATTAAATAATTATATACAATAATTAAGAATATTCCCCAGAAGCTTATCATTCCGAAACCTGATACTGGCACCCAATTTATAAAACAAAATACTAAGCTCATGATAATAACTGGTGCAATTATTATAAAGAAGTTCTTATATGTTTTTACTGACGCCTCTTTTACTGTTTCACTTTCTTTTACATTTTTTAGTAATTTCATCATAAAAATATAATTTAATATAAGTATTAGAAGGATTGATACTAGTCCATTTATTGATATTACCACATTAGTATAACGTAATAATATTGAGTATAGTGATACAAATCCCACATAGGCTATTGCTGTTAAAAATCCTTTTAATTTATATTTTATTACTAATATTATCAATGCAACTGCTATAACTCCAGCTACAATTATTGCAATATCTTTTATCAAATCTTTGTTAAAGTTTGACTCAACAAACTTGTTTCTATCGACTTCATATACAATTGGCATAACATTGCTATTTAAAGTCTTTGCAACATCTGAAGCCTTTTGTGCATTTTCATTTATTGTATCTTTATCAGTAGAAGCTTGTCCATATGATAATTGTAAAGCTCCGTTATTTATCACTTCATCAAAACTAGTTGTTAAAACTTCTTCTCCACTAACTTTTAATATAATTTCTTTATCCTTTTGTTCTTCACTTTTATCTTCGGTAGTTGTATTTCCATTTTCATCAACATTTACAGTAGTATTTTCTTCTGATGAACCTTCTTCAGAAGCTTCCGGCGTTGCTGATGGCGTTGTTGATGGAGCTGGTGTATATTTTCCAGATATATCTGCTAGTTTAGCTGTACCTTCTTTATTAAATTGTATACTTAAATATACCGTTGTTCCTGATGATACTCCATCCCCTGAGCTATACATTACTTGTACATTATCTAGATCGTTATTATCCATTAATAATTCGCCAGTATCTTTATCAACTATTTCAAATTTATTTTTTGCTACTAAATCTCCAATAATATCATCTGTATTAGCATTTTCTTCTAATTGAACTTGGATTTCTCCAGTTTCTTCATTTAGTCTAACAATATATTGTTGAGCTCCATCTTTCTTTAATCTTTCTTCAATTAAAGTTTTTGACTTTTCATAATTTTCTTTTGTCAACACATCATCTGAATTATCTTTTACTTCTTCTTTTACATATCCTTTTTCTTCTATTTCTTCATCAGTTAGTTGATCTGCATTTTCAACTTCTTTTCCTTCAGAATCTTTTATAACTTCTTCGCTTCCTGTACTAACTTTTAATGCTACATCTCTTGCTCCTTTTATGTCCATAGCATACTCATAATCTTTTACTTGGTTTTCCATTCTGTTTTGCACTTGTGTGTATACTCCACAAAAAGCCACTAAAGTGACTAACACAATTGCTAATACTATTGTTAATAATTTAATTTTACTTCCCTTCATTTTGTCTCTCCTTTTTTTATTAATAAATCTTACTATAATTTTGTTATAACAATTTAGTTCCATTTATAATTAATTCAAACCATATTCCTAAATATTTTGCAGCATATTTACTCATCATTGTTCTTGACATAAATATCTCAAAATATTTTAGGACTGGACACAACTTGTTATCAATTGTTAATTGTAAAGATACTTTTCTATCTTCTTTGCTAATTTCTAATTTAGCATCAGTAACTGCATAATTTACTCTGTCATGAATATCAAATGTTGATATATTTTGATTTACCACTCTATCTCTATGCACATCTGATTTATCAGCAAGTATTAATGCTGCAGATATTTCACTAACTGCTGTACCAGTTTCCTCATCGTGATTTCCTATCGCCATCATAATTTCAGTTCTCTCTTCAACTGGCATTCCCATTTCCTTTAAAATGTTATATGCTAATATCGCTCCACTATGAGCATGATCTACTCTATTTACGCAATTTCCTATATCATGTAAATAACCCGCAATTCCTGCAAGTTCAATTTTTCTATCTGCATATCCTAATGTTTTTAAGATATGCATAGCTCTTTCAGATACAATTGCAATATGTCGATGACTATGCTCTGTATAACCCAAACCATCTAATTGTTTCTGTGCCCCTATGATAAGAGCTTCAATTTCTTCGTTGTTTTTTACATCATCTAGAGTTATCATTTTTCTAACTCCTTCCTTTTTTGTCTTTTTAGATTTTATATTAAAATAACAAAAATATCAACCATTTTTTAACAAATTATGAATTTTTTACAAGGTTTTCACAATATCCATTATTATACTATCTTTTATAATAACTATACCATTTATTTTATTTTTCTATGTTTTTATTTTCATACTTTGGAGAGTTAACTTGTTTTCAGAGTTAAATATTTTACTGACTAACAAAATTTAGGGATTAATTATTAACAACAATATTTGATTTCAATAATTTATTTCTTAAAATTACAATGGTTTTATAGAATTATAAAAAATAGCATAATAATAGATGTTTTTAGAAATAACATTTTACATTTTTCAGATAACTCAATATTAAACAAATTACTTTTTAAATATCTTTTAATATATTTTTAGGGGCATACATATATTAAAATATTTAACAAATATTTTTGAAAAATATGAAAGGAATTTTATAAAAGTTAAATAGGGGCAACTTATAAATTTTCGCTTACGCAATTTTATTTAATTTGTGGATTGTTTAGGAAAGATTTTTCCTTGATTTATTTAAAAATTAGAATGTAAATTTGAATATGAATTATCTGAAAAAATATAAAATGTTATACGAATTATACTTTCGTAAAAAAAATTTGTCAATACTTTTTCGTAATTTTTTTTATTTATTTTTTCTTTTGTATCCTTTACCGCTCTAGTTTTTACAAAGTTCGAGCTCGTTAGATTTTTATCGTCATTTTTCGTATTTCACTATCTTTTGTTTATACCGAAAATTCCTCCTGCTATACCACATATACATCCCACTATTATCATAACAATTGATTGAAAGTCTAATCCAAACTTCCAATTTAATAAACTAGAAATAAAATATAGTATTAATAAATAGATTATTCCAACTAATCCACCATTTAGCATTCCATTTCTTTTTATTTTTATATTCCCAATAAAACTACCTATCAAAATACTTAGACCTGTAATTACCATTATAACGGGTTCTACATATATTTCGCTAATATCTGTGTATGTCAATACAGCTGAAAAAACTAATAAACATACTAGTGTTAAAATTAAAGAAATTCCAACACCTTTTATTAAATTCATACCTGGTTTTACACTTTTTTCCATTTCTAACCTCCTTATTAATATATATTTATATTAATAAAAAATATAACTGAGGTTTTTAACCCTCAGCTATAATTTTCTTTATTTCTTCAAACCTTTTTATCTTAGCAGTTGTCGTTTTTATCATTTCCTCATCAGTAATAATTAATTTTTTTATATGTTTATAATTAGTTAACTGTAAATTTATATCTTTAATATCTTGCCAAATCTTATCATACAATTTATCTTTGTCTTTGTATAAATCAGGCATATTTTCTTCTAAATACTCTTTGTTATATACTACTTTTACTGAAACAACTAAATCATTATCTTTTGGCATTCCAAAAACTAAACTCTCTGTCACATACGGTAATTTATTTATTATTGTTTCAAGTTCCTCTGGATATATATTCTTTCCGTTTTTTAATACTATAACATTTTTCTTTCGACCTGTTATATGAAAATAACCTTTTTTATCCTTAAAACCTAAATCTCCTGTATGAAACCATCCATTTTTTATGACTTCATTAGTTGCTTCCTTATTTTCATAATATCCTAACATTACATTTGGACCTTTTGCAACAATTTCTCCAATGCCTTTTTCATTTGGTTCATCTACTTTCATATTAACATTACATAATGGGAATCCTATTGAACCATATCTTATTGAATACATATTTTCAGCTGCTAAAACTGGTGATGTCTCTGTTAATCCATATCCTTGTAATGTCATAATTCCAAAATCATTGAATCCCTTTGCTACCTTTGGATCAATTGCTGATGCTCCACTTACAATAAAACGTAGTTTTCCACCTAAGTTATCTATTATATCTTTAAATACTTTTCGCCTAACATCTATTTTTATTTTACGTAGTGCTCTTGTTACTGGCAATGCAATTTTTACAGCTTTTTCTTTCCCTTGTTTTACTATTTGTTTCATTATTTTCTTATACATTGCTTCCAATAGTAATGGAACAGAAACAAAAACTGATACTTTATATTCCTTTAAATTTTCTTGTATATGACGAATTCCATCACAAAATACATTCGTTGCACCAGCACTTAAAAATAATAAAATTCCTGTTGAACCAAATGTATGATGTAATGGTAAAAATGCCATATTTACATCCGTTGGAAACATTTTTTCTGCTGCATTAATTCCATATATATTTGATGCTATATTTTTGTGTGATAACATTACTGCCTTTGCTTGTGAAGTCGTCCCTGAAGTAAATAAAATTATACTCATTTCCTCTGAATTTATTGGTGCATCTAAAAATCTTCTATCGCCTTTTTCTAATAGTTCTTTTCCTTGTTCTAAACATTTCTTTAATGTAGTGAAGCCTTGTTTTCCATTTAGACTTTCAACATCATCCATACATATAAATTCAGTTATATTTGTACTTTTATTTTTTTGAAATTTTTCCATTGTTTCAATATATTCACTTCCAAATACAACACAATCTGCTTTACTTTTTTGTAAAGAAAATTCTATTTCAGATTCTGGTAGGCCTTTATCTAGAGGCACAGAAATTCCTGTACCATTAATTGTAGCTAAATACGTAACTACCCATTCATATCTATTTTTGCTGATAATTGCTATTCGCTTATTTTTTAGTCCTTTTTCTATAAAGCTCGTTCCTAAAGCATTTATATCATGTTGGAATTGATTATATGTTATATTTTGATATTCAATTTTTCCATCTTTCTTTGACTTTAATATAAATGCATTTCTTTCTCCATATTTTTTTACTGAATTAGATATGATATCTCTTACATTATCAAATTCTTCTACTTTATATATTTTATTTTTCTTTCTATTCATTACTTCCCCCATCTTTTTAGTAATTTTATGGTTGATAATAGTTTATCACTTATTTATAATTTTTTCAATTTTTTTTAGTATTATGACCGTACATTCACTATTTTTTTATGGTCATGCACTTTTGTTTTTAAAAAACATATAATTTCATATACGACTAAGTTTCATAAGTCAAAAGTAATACGGAGGTGCATTTATGTTTTCAACACTTTGCAGTATTGGATTATTAGGAGTTTTACAATTTTTACACTCAGCAGTTTTTGCTGTTGGATATATACAAAGTAATAATTTATTTCCAGAACCGTTATCAAAAGAAGAAGAACAAATTTGCTTAGAAAAAATGGCTAACGGAGATGAAGAAGCAAGAAACAAATTAATCGAGCGTAATTTAAGATTAGTTGCATATATCTCAAAAAAGTATACAAATACCAACTATGATCAGGAAGATTTAATTTCTATTGGAACTATCGGATTAATAAAAGGAGTAAATAGTTTTAGTTTAGATAAAGGTTCCAGATTATCTACATATGTTTCACGTTGTATTGACAACGAAATTTTAATGTATTTACGATCTACAAAAAAATTAAATTCAGAAATTTACTTAAATGAACCTATTGGTAAAGACAAAGATGGTAATGTTGTAACTCTACAAGAAGTACTAGAAAATGATGAAAGAAGTATCGAAGATGAAGTCGATATCAAACTTAAAATCAAACAACTATATGAAAAAATGAAAGATGTTTTAAAAGACCGTGAGAGAACAATTATAGAATTTAGATTTGGACTAGATGGTAACAAGCCAAAAACTCAAAAAGAAATTGCTAAATCTATGGGAATTTCACGTTCATATGTGAGCCGAATTGAATCTAAGGCAATTGAAAAGCTTAGCAAAGAAATTGAGGAATGACTAAATCAATACAAAATAGCGATGCTTTATTGCATCGCTACTAATTTTTCAAAAAATTTTGCTGCTCCAAAATTATCATTTGTATCAACTATTTCATCTGCATATTTTTTCACTTTATCACTTGCATTTCCCATTACAACACTATGCCCTACAACTTTAAACATAGGAATATCATTAAAACTATCTCCGATTGCAATAACATTTTTTAACTCTATATTTAAATCTTTACAACATTCTGTAACAGCAACACCTTTACAAGTATCTTTTTTTGCAATATCATAATAAATTGTCCCTTCTCTTGGCGCATTAATATTAGTCAAACTTATATGTTGATTTTTTACTTCAACTCCTTTAACTTTATCTATTTCACTTCTTAGATTTTTAATTTTGTCATAATTTCTATCTGCAATCAAACATTGAACAATATCTTTTTCTTTAATAAAATTTTCTACATCTTCAATAAATTTCATTTCTACTTCATCAGATTTATCTGGTCTATTTGTAGCTCGACCGCTCGTCAACATTCATTATAAATCTAACATCTGCCTTTTTAGAAATTTCATATAATTCAAGACAAGACTCTTTTGTCATAGGATTTATATATATAAGTTTATTATTTTCATAATTATAAACTTCTCCACCGTTTGAGGTTATTATATACTTACTCGCATAACAATTTCTGCTAATGTCCTCTGTATATTTTCTCGGTCTTCCAGAACACAATATAACTAAAATCCCACTTTCAGTTAATTTTTTTATAGCATTAATTGTTCTTTCAGCAATAATTCTATTACTATCCCTCAGAGTTCCATCAATATCTGCAAATATTGCTTTATACATTCTTTCTCTCCTCTTCTGACTTTTTTCTTCTTAAAATCCAATCTTTTTCGCATTTAATTGGCAATTTCATTTTAACTTTTTGTCCCTTTACTCCAGGACTAATGGCATCAATTTCCTCATTGGTTTCGTAATCCCAAAGTTGCTCTATTTTAAATTTGATTGGTTCAAGTTGTTGAGGAACTAGTATTTCCATTTCATCTCCAATTTTAAGTTTGTTTTTTATCTCTAAAATTGATTTGCTGTCATTTTCAATTATTTTTGCTCCAAATTCATATTTATCATTATATTGTCTTCCTGCATATTCTTGTATATCTTTATTATTTCTATCATTGAAATAAAAAGTTGTTAAATCTCTAGTTTTAACTTTTTCCAATTCTTTTAGATATTTCTCGTAATTATAATTTTTTGGATTATCTATGTAATCATCAATTGCATGTCTATATGCATTTATTACACTTGCTAAATAATATTCAGTTTTTAACCTCCCTTCAATTTTAAGACTGTCAACCTTCATATCAATTATTTCTGGTAGTTCTTTTATTAAACATAAATCTTTTGAAGAAAAAATACTTGTTCCATACTCATTTGTTTCAATTGGCATTAATTCTCCTGGATTATTTTTTTCTTCTGCATATAAATTATATGACCATCTACAACTTTGTGCACAATCTCCTAAATTTGCACTTCTGCATGTCATAAAATCACTTAAAAAACATCTTCCAGAAAAAGCAAAACAAATTGCTCCATGAATGAAAATTTCAATTTCCATATCTTTTGGTTTATTTTCCATTATATATCTCAATTGTTCTTTGTTCATTTCTCTGGCAAGAATCATCCTTTTAGCACCATTTTTTCTCCAAAATTCACAATCATGTAGGCTAACAATATTTGCTTGAGTACTCACATTTATTGGCACACTTGGTGCATATTCTTTTAAAACATCTATAACTCCTCCATCTGCAGCTATTATACCATCTGGCTTTAGGATTTCAAGTTTTTTTGCCATCGCAATTATCTCTTCATATTTTTCATCCCATGCAAAAATATTTAGAGTTACATATACTTTTTTCCCAATTTCATGTGCATATTTAATTGTTTTCTCTAAATCATCATTTTGCATGTCTGCTCTTGTTCTTAAAGATAATGATGATGTCCCTGCATATACCGCATCAGCTCCATATAAAAATGCAATTCTTGCTTTTTCAAATGAGCCAGCTGGCGCTAATAATTCTGGTTTCATTTTAAATTATTCGCCTCACTTATCTCAACTTCTTTTATTTCTTCAAACTTTCCTAATTCTTCTCTAAGTTGTTCAATTTTTTTGATTTTTCTCGTTTCTATTATAACTTCAATTTTGTTTAATCCTTCATCTATTACAGTATTAAATTCCAAAATATTTAATCTAATAGATGGAAATAGCCCTGTAATTTTAAGCAACAAACTAGGATTTTCTTTCGCTATAATTTCAACTTTATATTTAGTTTTTTCCTTACCTTGATTCTCATTAAGCAGTTCTATTATCTCTCTTTTTGCTTTTGCAGTTTTTACAACTTCTAGCCATTCTCTTTTAGGTACGCATTCTTCTTCTGAAGTTATAATCTCCACAATTCTACCGTTTCTTAATTTTGTTGTAATAGGTACTCTAAGATTGTTTATCTTACATCCTTTTATATGTTTTCCGACATCTGTATGAATATGATATGCAAAATCAAGAACCGTAGAATCTCTTGGCAATACTTCTACATCTCCTTTTGGAGTAAATACATAAACTTCATCATCAAATAATTCTGACCTTAATGTGTCTAAAAATTCATTAGGATCTTCTGTAAGTTGTTTCAACTCAAGTGTATCATATATTCCAGCTAATTTCTTTTGAATTTCCATCTTCTCAGATGATTTTCCCTTCATATATCTGAAATAATTTGTAATACCATATTTTGAAATAATATTCATATCGTAGCTACAAATTTGTGCTTCTACAACAACACCTCTTTCTCCTATTATTATTTCATGTATTGCTTGATACATATTATTTCTAGGTATTGCTATATAATCTTTAAAAGTTTTAGGAATCATACTATATACATTATTTATTATACCTAATGTCTTATAACAATCACTTTTATTTTTAGTAATAATTTTTAGTGCAAATAAATCTTTTAGTTGATCCATTGTTATATTTTTTCCTTGTAATTTTTTATAAATGTTATAAATATGTTTTGTTTCTATTGTTGATATAACAGCAATTTTAGCTTTTTTTAACTCTTTATCAATTGTCTCTTTAGTTTTATCTAAATATTTTTTATTTTCTTTTATCTTCTTTTCAAGTTCTTCATTAATTTCTTTACATTCTTTTGGTTTTAAGTATTTGAAAGCTCTATCTTGAAGCTTCATTTTCATGTCATACATACCTAGTTTATGTGCTATTGGTGCATAAAATTCAATAGTTTCTTTTGCAATGGCTATTTGTCTATCTTTCTTTAAATACTCTAAAGTTGAAATGTTATGTAATCTATCTGCTAGTTTTAACAAAATTACTCTTATATCTTTTTCCATTGCTATAAACATTTTTTTATAATTCTCTGCTTGTTTTTCTTCAGCTGTTTTAAATAATTGCGCTAACTTTGTAACTCCTTCAACTATCTCAGCTATTTCACTATTAAATTCTTTTTCAATATCTTCATACTTCGTGTCAGTATCTTCAACAACATCATGCAATAAAGCAGCACAAATAGTCTGAGTATCTAACCCTAGCTCAGCAACTATGTATGCTACATGTAATGGGTGTATTATATATGGTTCTCCTGATTTTCTCAGTTGCTTTTTATGCTTTTCTTCAGCATAACGGTAAGCTTTTTCAATAAGTGCTTTATCAACACTTCTATTCTTTCTTTTAGCTACCTTTATTACGTCTTTTATAGTTATTTCATCCGTTTCTGACATATTTTTCCCCTTTTTTATAGTATAGTGATTATTATAACATACTTTCTTTATTTTGCAATATAAAAGCAGAGTAAAAAATTATTTTTTTACTCTGCTTATTGCCAAGCCATCTCCTACTTCTAGAATCTCTGTTTCTAGATTCGGATTTTCTGAAACTTCTTTTATATATTCACGCAAATTTCTAACAGCTGTTCTTTGTTTATGTTTATTGTAATCACTCATTACATATCCCTTATATAAAATATTGTCTGCAAAAATTACTCCATTAGGTTTAATCATCCTAAGTGATTCTTTTAAGAAAAATGGATATTTCCCTTTTGCAGCATCTATAAATACAGCGTCATATTTTTCATTTAATTTTGGAAGTATATCAATTGCATCTCCCTCATATATGTTTACTTTTTCTTCTACTTCTGTTTTCTTTAAATTCTCTTTAGCCTCTTCAACTCTATCTTTTTCTCTTTCAATTGTATCAATTAATCCATCAGGAGCTAGAAAATCTGTAAAACATATTGCAGAATATCCCACAGCTGTTCCTATTTCAAGAATCCTTTTAGGTGGATTTTGTTTCAGCCTTTCTTCTATTACTTCTAATGTATCATCCATAATAATCGGAATATGTTCTTGTAAAGCCTTTTCTTTAATTTTTTCTAATTCTTTTTTATTCATTTAATACCTCTTATTGTTTATTTGCATTTCTTGCTGCTCTTTCACGTTCTTTAGTATCAAGAATTTTCTTTCTTAATCTAATTGATTTCGGAGTTACTTCAACAAGTTCATCATCTTCAATAAATTCAATTGCCTTCTCTAAAGACATTTGGATTGGTGGAACTAAACGTAATGCTTCATCTGAACCAGAAGCTCTTGTGTTTGTTAAGTGTTTTTCTTTACAAACATTTATTGCTAAATCTTCACCTCTAGAATTAAGTCCAACTATCATACCTTCGTATACTTCAACACCTGGTCCTATAAATAATTCACCTTTATCTTGTGCATTATATAATCCATAAGCTACTGATTTACCACTTTCCCAAGCTACTATAGTTCCTCTAACTCTTGAAATAACATCTCCTTTATATGGCTCATAACTGTCAAAAATGTGGTTCATTGTTCCTTCACCTTTTGTATCAGTTAAGAACTCTGTCCTATAACCAATTAAACCTCTTGAAGGAATTTTAAATTCTATTTTTGTATGTCCTTCTTCAGCTGGTTCCATATTTACCATTTCAGCTTTTCTTTGTCCTAATTTTTCAATAACAGTTCCAATTGCATCATCAGGCACATTAACCACAAGTCTTTCTATTGGTTCACATTTTACTCCATCAATATCTTTATATATAACTTTTGGTCTTGAAACTAGTAATTCATATCCTTCTCTTCTCATTGTCTCAATTAAAATTGATAAATGTAATTCTCCTCTTCCTGATACTTCAAAAGAATCTGCTTGGTCTGTATCTTTAACTCTTAAACTTACATTCTTTTCAAGTTCTTTGAATAATCTATCTCGAATATGTCTTGAAGTTATAAATTTTCCTTCTTTTCCTGCTAGTGGTCCATTGTTTACACTAAATGTCATAGAAACTGTAGGTTCATCAATATCCACAAATGGTATCTTTTCTGGGTGGTTAAAGTCACAAAT
>CANQPF010000028.1 GCA_947625665.1 uncultured Clostridia bacterium
TACTTGTTATTATAGGAAGTGATAAAGTAATTGGATATATGATAAAAAATATAGACAGTAAAAAGAGAAACACAGGATTAGAATATAGAATGCGCGAAATTTCGAAGGAGTGAAACTAATTTTTATCTTAGACTTAATTTATCCACCAGTATGTGGTTTTTGTGATAAAATCAATAAAAACGCATTATGCAAAAAATGTGAAAATAAATTAAAACAAGAAGAAAAATTTACAGTAGAAAAAATATTAGAAGATAAGTTTGAAGAGCAAATATACTTTTTTCCTTATGCTGGATTTGTTAGAAAGTCTATATTAAATTATAAATTTAATGAAAAACCTTATTTATATAAAAGTTTTGTAAAATATATTATGAAAAATGAAAAATTTGTAGAAAAATTAAAAAGTTATGACATAATAATGCCAGTGCCAATAAGTAAAAAAAGAGCAAAAGAAAGAGGATATAATCAAAGTTATTTGATAACGAAAGAAATAGCAAAACTGACTCGAATAGAACATAATGCCAGTTGTCTTTTTAAAACTAAAAATATAATAGAGCAAAGCAAATTAAATAAAGAACAACGACAAGAAAATATTCAAGGAGTATATGAATTGAATAATAAAAAAATATTAAAAGGTAAAAAAATCTTATTAGTTGATGACATATATACTACTGGGAGCACAGTAAAAGAATGTTGTTTAGTCTTAAAACGAGCAAACCCTAAAAAATTAGGAATATTAACTATAGCAAGGGATTGAGAGTTAATATTATAAAAAACAAAAAAGTCTAGATTTTAAAAAAAGTTTATGATACAATAGTATCAGTTTTGATAGCAAAAAAAAATATACAATAAAAACACATCTGAAAAAAAGAAAGGAAATATACAATGGAAGATTTAGTTGAAAGTATTTTAGATTACGTTCGTTCAGAATATACTGATTATGCAGTAATGTTAAATGGTGAATGGGGATCTGGAAAAACTCATTTTTGGAATAATAAAATAAAGAAAAAAATAGAGTCAATGCAACTAAACGGAAAACGTTATACTACAATCTATATGTCTTTGTATGGAATCTCTAATTTGGAAGACATAAGTAAAAAAATATTTATTGAAACAACCCAATTAATGGATAAAAATTTAAGAAAATATATGAATTCAAAAGAACAAAAAAGAATACCTGAATATGCAAAAACAGGTATAGATATGGCGAACTTTTTTGGAGTAACCCAAAATGGAGATAAAGTTGATTATGGAGAATTTTTCTCAACAGATGATAAGGTGCTATGTTTTGATGATCTAGAGAGAGCAAATGTAGATGTTATAGATATATTAGGTTATATAAATAATTTTGTTGAACATGACCATATAAAAACAATAATAATATGTAATGAAAAAGAATTGTCAACAAAATTAAAGAGTTCTAATCTAGAAATGAAAACATTTATAGCGACATATTTATTGGATAAACAAGGAGAATTAAATACAAACAATAGTAAGCCAATGGTTGAAAAAATAAGAAATAAAATAGAGAATGTTTTTGATAAAGCAAATGATTATGAAAGAATAAAAGAAAAACTAATTGGAGAAACATTTGAATATGCTCCGAAATTTGATTATATAATTAATGGAATTTTAATGCGTTACGAAGATAATCCAGATTTAATAAGATTTTTGAGAGAAAATACAGGATTGATAATTAACACTTTTAATAAATCTGGTACAAGAAATTTAAGGATTTTAAAACATGCATTAAATGATTTTAAAAAAATATATGAAATGGTTAATAAATCATATCCAAATACAAGTAATAGAGTAATTCAAACAATGTTGATATTTACCATAGCGGTATCTTTTGAGGTTAAAGCTGGTAAAGTAACAAAAGAGAAATTTATAAACATTAAAGATAATGAAGAATATAAATCTATATTAGTATCTTCAAGAATATTAATAGATAATAGACAATTTTATATTAAAGAATTCGATAATAATTATTACTATAATTTTAAAGCTGAATATAGATTTTTTAAATTCATAGAATATTATGTGCGTACTAGAATTTTTGATATGAGAATATTTAAAGATAATATGGATGTGATTCAAAATACAGTAGATACAGAAAATTTACCATCATATAAGAGGTTACTTACAGAAGAATACTGGAAAATCTCTGATGATCAATTCGATAGAGTAATTGATGAAACCTTAGAGGATGTTAAAGAAGGTAAAATTACTTTAATTGAAATAGTAAAATTATTTGCATACTTTAGCTATTTTTCAAAAAAGAACTTGATAAAATACGATTTAAAAACTTTAAAGAATACATTTTTTACAGGAATGAATTTAGCATCATTAACATCTGAATACTGTCCTAATCCTGAAGAAGAATTTGATAAAGTTGCAATTGAAGAGGTCGGAAGTGAAATTGAAGATATATTGGAGTATTTTTATACTTTGAATAATCAATTATTAGATAAGATGTATAAGGCAAAAGCAGAAGAATTGTTTAAGTCAATACCAATGAAGATGGAACAATTCTATGAAGCGTTTGATACTGAATTCATGGATGTACCGATTTTTAAATATTATGATGTTTATCAATTATTTCAAAGAATATCTTGTGCTAGTAATGAAGATATAGTTTTGATAAAGGAAAAGCTTGTGAATAGAGCTGTTAAAAACAAAGAAGCAATAGAACCAGAAATGAAAAATATGAAACAATTTAAACGTATAATTGATGACTATGTAGGAGAAAAAGAAACAACAATAAAAATAGTTATGCTTAAAGATTTATCGAGAGATTTAGGATATATATTAGATCAATATAAAGATCCTTTGTTTGAAGGTGAAACATCAAGTAGTGATAAAGGTGATATAAGTTTAGAAGACTTCTTTGGTGATGACGTAGAAGAGGAAGAAAATATATAAAATAAAAAAGTTCAAGAGATACTAAGTAAAAAATGCAAAGTAATCCTTGAACTTTTTTTGACATATAATTAATTAAATTTCCATTTGGCTTCCTAAAAATGTAGCAGCTGACTGAGCAACTTTTTTTTCTGTTTCATTCATTTTAGTAGAAGCTTCTTTTGATAACAGTATAACAGTTCCAATGCTATCTCCATTAGAGATAATAGGATAAACTACTTGAGAATTATATTTTCTTTCTTGATTATCATCCTTTGTTATAGGAATTGAAATATCACTGTTTTCTTTACTTGTATATACTTCTTTATCATCCATTAATTGTTCTAATTCTTCACTAATATCTTTCTCTAAAAATTCTTTTTTAGATCCGCCAGAAACAGCTATTATACTGTCTTTATCAGTTATGCAAGCGATATGCCCTGTCGTTTTTGATAAAGTTTCTGCATATCCAACTGCAAATTCAGATAATTCGCCAATAGGAGAATATTTTTTTAGAATGACTTGACCTTCTCTATCTGTGAAGATTTCTAGAGGGTCTCCGCTCTTTTATACGTAAAGTTCTTCTTATTTCTTTTGGAATTACTACTCTTCCTAAATCGTCTATTCTTCTTACGACACCTGTTGCTTTCATTTCCTTCCTCCTTTTTCAAATTATGTTTAATTTTATTATCTCTAAAATAGAAAAAATTATGCATATAAAAAATTAATATTTAAAAATTCGACTAAATTGTTAAAATAGTTGATTTTTTTAGAGTTTTGAAGTATAATCTTTTAAGTATAAAATAAAAAAAGGGAGGAAATATAAACGTGAAAGCAATAGAAATCAGAAACAAATATTTAAATTTTTTCAAAAAATATGATCATAGTGTGATTCCATCAGCGCCATTAATACCAGAAAATGATCCATCAGTATTATTTAATACAGCTGGGATGCAACCACTAGTACCATATTTGTTAGGAGAAAAACATCCAGCGGGAACACGTTTATGTGATTACCAAAAATGTGTAAGAACTAATGATATAGATGAAGTTGGAGATAATCGTCATTTAACATATTTTGAAATGCTTGGAAACTGGTCACTAGGAGATTATTTTAAAGATGAATCTATAGCAATGAGCTATGAATTTTTAACAAAAGAACTAGGAATTCCAGCGGAAAAATTATCTGTAACATGTTTTGCAGGAGATGAAGATTGTCCTAAGGATACAGCTTCAGCAGAAGCATGGAAAAAAGTAGGTATACCGGAAGAAAGAATATATTTTTATGGAAAAGGTGATAACTGGTGGATCGCAGGAGAAGAAGGACCATGTGGACCAGATACAGAGATGTTTTATGATACAGGAAAACCAGCATGTGGACCAGATTGTCAACCTTCATGTGACTGTGGTAAATATGTAGAAATTTGGAATAATGTATTTATGGAATATTTTAAAGACAAAGATGGATATACAAAATTAAAAAATAAAAATGTTGATACAGGGCTAGGTCTTGAGAGAATGGCATTTTTATTACAAGGTAAAGAAACTCCATTTGATACTGAATTATTCAAATCTGTAATGGATAAATTGGAAGAATTACAAAAAGTTGATAGCATAAGAAGTAGAAGAGTAATTGCAGATCATTTACGTGCAAGTATAATGATAACTTGTGATGGAGGAAGACCAAGTAATGTTGATAGAGGATATATATTAAGAAGACTTATTAGAAGAATGATAAGACATATGAATAATTTACAAATTAATTTAAATGAATTAGGTAATATAATTGATGTGGAAATTGAAGCTTTAAAAGAAATGTATCCTGAATTAGACCAAAATAAAAAAGATATTAGAAATGTTATATTAGCTGAAAAGGACAAATTTGTAAAGACTTTAAATCATGGAGAAAGAGAATTCCAAAAAGAAATAAAAAAATTAGAGGGAACAAAAGTAGTTCCAGGAAGAGTAGTATTTAGATTATATGACACATACGGATTTCCACCAGAAGTTACTAAAGAATTAGCAGAAGAAAATGGAATGGAAATCGATATGAAAGAATTTGAAAAACTATTTAAAGAACATCAAGAAAAATCTAGACAAGGTGCAGGTCAAAAATTCAAAGGAGGTCTAGCAGAGCAAACAGAAACAACAATAGCATATCATACAGCAACACATTTATTACATGAAGCATTAAGAGAAATATTGGGCGAGCATGTAAAGCAAAGTGGTTCTAATATAACTGAAGAAAGACTTCGTTTTGACTTTTCACATCCTCAAAAAATGACAAAAGAAGAAATAAAACAAGTAGAAGACCTAGTAAATGAACAAATTCAAAAAGATTTGAAAGTAACATGTGAAGAAATGAGTTATGAAGATGCTAAAAAATCAGGAGCAATTGGATTATTTACTGATAAATATGGTGATAGAGTTAAGGTTTATACAATTGGAGATTTTAGTAAAGAAATATGTGGAGGACCTCACGTAACTCATACTGGTAACATGGGAAGATTTAAAATAAAGAAAGAAGAATCAAGTTCTTCAGGAATTAGAAGAATTAAAGCTGTTTTAATAAAAGAAGATTAAAATATACTAAAAATAGTACACAAATAGTAAAAAATATGTTATAATTATAATAGAGGGAAAATGTGAAAAAAAACGGAGGTGAAGATCCATGTTTGAAAGTAAATATGGAAAAGTATTAACAGTTATATTAGTAATCGTAATAATAGCTATAGTTGGATTACTTGCTTTCTTGGCGTATGACTGGTATAAAAAATATGTAGTAAATAAAGATGCAGATGGATTTGTAGATGATTTTGTTGGAGAAGTTAATCAAGGAGGAGATGATTCTTCTCAAACAGGTGACTTAGCTGATGTTGAAGATGTTGAATTACAAGGAACATCTGGATTAAAAACATATAAAGGATTTGTTGTTTTAGGTACAATGGAAATACCAAAAATAGACTTTAAATACCCTGTATTAGCAAAAGTTACGAGTGGTTCTTTGGATGTTGCTGTTGCATATTTATATGGTGCAGGATTAAATCAACCAGGAAACACAGTAATAGTTGGACATAATTACAGAAATGGATTATTATTCTCAAACAATAAAAAACTAGAAAACGGTGATAAAATATATATAACAGATAATACAGGAACAAAATTGACTTATAGTGTAACTAATAAATTTCAAACTGATGAGAATGATACATCATTCTATCAAAGAGATACAGGTGGCGTTCCAGAAGTTACATTATCTACATGTCTAGATAATCCAAATGATGGTAGATTAATAATTGAAGCTAGAGCACAAGTATAATAATAATTAATAAAAAAGGAATTTTGTAAGATTCCTTTTTTTTGTGTGAAAAATCAAAGATTTTAATAACTTTGATTATTTAATTGCCTTTTTTGGGTAAATTGTATATAATTGTATAAACTAAAATATAAATAACCTTAAATGATGCGGGAAGGAAATAAATTATGAATAAAAAGCAAGCTCAGGCTAGAATAGAAGAATTAAGAAAAAAGACTGAATATTATGCAGAAAAATACTATGATGAAGATAAACCAGAAATATCTGATTTTGAATATGATATGTTAATGGTAGAATTACGTAACCTTGAAAAAAACTTTCCGGAATTTAGTTCAAAGGATTCTTTAACACAAAAGGTTGGAGGACATGTTAAAGAAGGATTTAAAAAGGTAACACATGAAATTCCATTACAAAGTTTACAAGATGTATTTAGTATAGATGAAGTAAGAGATTTTGATAAGAGAATAAAAGAACAAGCTGAAAATAATAATATAAAAGAAGTTAAATATGTAGTAGAAACTAAAATAGATGGATTATCAGCTGCATTGGAATATAAAAATGGAAAATTTGTAAGAGGAGCTACTAGAGGTAATGGGACTGTAGGAGAAGATGTAACTGAGAACCTAAAAACAGTAAAAACAATACCTATGGAAATAAAAGATAAGATAAATATTACTGTTAGAGGTGAAGTATTTATTGCAAAAAAAGAGTTTGAAGAAATGAATCAAAAGCGTGAAGAAAATGAAGAAGAACTTTTTGCAAATGCAAGGAATGCGGCAGCTGGTTCATTACGACAACTAGATAGTAAAGTAACTGCAGAAAGACCTTTAGATATATACATTTTCAATGTACAAAAAATAGAAGGGAAAGAATTTAAATCTCACTATGAAGAATTAGAATATTTACAAAAACAAGGATTTAATGTAAACCCTGTAAGAATATATTGTTCTAACATGCAAGAAATAGAAAAAGCAATTCAAAAAATAGGAGAAGACAGAGAAAACTTGACATTTGGAATTGATGGTGCTGTAGTAAAAGTTGATGACTTACATTTTAGAGAGATACTTGGAACAACAGCAAAAACTCCTAAATGGGCAGTTGCATATAAATATCCACCAGAAAAAAAGGAAACAAAAGTAACTGAAATAAGATTTCAAGTTGGAAGAACAGGAGTCATCACGCCAATGGCTATATTAGAACCTGTCAAGGTGGCTGGTTCAACAGTATCAAAAACGACTTTGCATAATGAAGATTTTATGAAAGAAAAAGACATAAAAGTTGGAGATACAGTAGTTATACAAAAAGCAGGAGATGTAATACCTGAGATTGTTGAAGTAGTAAAAAGTAAAAGAAATGGAAGTGAAAAAGAAGTTTCTATACCTAGAACATGTCCAGTATGTGGAGCGCCAGCAATAAGAATAGAAGGAGAATCAGCAGTAAGGTGTACAGGAATAGAATGTCCTGCAAAATTATTTAGAAATTTAGTTCATTTTGTTTCAAGAGAAGCTATGAACATAGATGGACTTGGAGAAAATATAATTCAGCAACTTTTAGATAATGAATTAATAAAAAATATTGATGATATTTATACATTAACACAAGACGAAATTGCTTCACTTAAGAAAAATGGAACAAAATTTGCACAAAATTTATTTAATAGTATAGAAAATAGCAAACAAAATGATTTGTATAGATTAATTACAGCTTTAGGAATAAGATTTGTCGGAAGTAAAGTTGCAAAAACTTTAGCAAAGAGATATAAAAATATGAATAACTTAATGAATGCAACTTATGAAGATTTAAGTATGATAGATGACATCGGACCTGTTGTAGCAAACAGTGTCGTAGAATTTTTTGCACAAGATCAGACTAAAGATTTAATTAAAAAGTTAGAACAAGAAGGCGTAAATATGGAGTACTTAGAAGAAGATAGTACAGATAATAGATTTGGAGGGAAGACTTTTGTTTTAACAGGAACTTTAGAAAACTTTACAAGGAAACAAGTTTCAGATATAATAGAAAAATTAGGAGGAAAAACTTCAAGTTCAGTTTCTAAAAAAACAGATTTCGTTTTAGCAGGAGAGGCGGCAGGAAGTAAGCTTACAAAAGCACAAGATTTAGGAATAAAAATAATAAGTGAAGAAGAATTTCAAGAAATGATAAAATAGAGGAGATTACAAAAATGGAGGAAGATTATACATTTGAAAAAATGTGGGAAGATTTAAATAACGGATATCAAATATATTACACTTATGTAGGAAATAGATACTTACTATTTAAAACAACAAGTAATTGTTATACTCAAAAATTGTTAAGTAAAAATAAAAGAAATCCTCAACCATTAATGTCAATGCTAACATTAAAGAGAGTTAAAGAAATGTATCCATTTATGGAAGATATAGAATATAAAGTAGTAAATGAAGCGGATATGAAATAAAGGAGGAAGAGTAAATGAGTGAAAAAATAAAGCCAAGAACTTTACCAGGATTCATGGAACTATTGCCAAATGAACAAATATTATTTAACAAAATGAAAGATACTATACAAAAATCTTATGAAAAATATGGCTTTTTACCACTAAACACACCAATCATTGAAAGTGCAGACATATTATTAGCTAAAGCAGGTGGGGAAACAGAAAAACAGATTTATAAATTTCAAAAAGGAGATAATGACCTAGCTTTAAGATTTGATTTAACTGTACCACTAGCAAAATATGTAACACAATACTATGATAAATTAACTTTTCCATTTAAAAGGTATCAAATAGGAAAAGTATATAGAGGTGAAAAAGCACAACGAGGAAGATATAGAGAGTTTTATCAATGTGATATAGATATAATTGGAAATGGAAAACTTTCAATTATAAATGATGCTGAAATTCCATCAGTCATATACAATACTTTTAAAGAATTGGGATTTGATGATTTTACAATATGTATTAATAACAGAAAGATATTGAATGGATTGTTTATTAGTTTGAATTTAGAGGAGGAATCTGCTGGAATATTAAGGACAATCGATAAAATTGATAAAATAGGAATAGATAAAGTTAAAGAAGAATTACTAAGAGATGTTGAAAGTGACAAAGTTGAAACTATAATTAAATTTATAATGATAGATGGAGATAATGAAAATAAAATTAAAGATTTAGAAAATTTAGAAGTTGACAACGAAATATTTCAACAAGGATTAGAAGAATTAAGACAAGTAACAAAATATATAAAAATATTTGGAGTTCCAGAAGAAAACTTCAAAATAGATTTAACAATAGCAAGAGGGTTAGACTATTATACAGGAACAGTTTATGAAACATTTTTAAATAAATATAGAAATCTAGGAAGCGTATGTTCCGGAGGAAGATATGATAATTTGACAGAATACTATACAGATAGGAAAATGCCAGGTGTAGGAATTTCAATAGGACTATCAAGATTATTTTTTCAATTAGAAGATAATAATATTATTAATGCAGAGAATGAGTCAATTTCTGATGTATTAGTAATTTCAATGGCTGATGAATATGAAATGTGTGCAGAGGTTGCTACTAAATTGAGAAATGAAGGTTTAAATGTTCAAATAAATATTGAGGAACAAAAGTTAGGAAAGAAATTCAAAGGTGCAGATAAGTTGAATGTTAAATACGTTATAATAATAGGAGAAGAAGAAGTTAAAAATAAAGTTGTATCATTAAAAAATATGAAAACAGGAGAACAACAAACCGTAACTATTGAAGAAATTGTAGATAAAATAAAATAGATTACTTTAGGGGCAATAAATTATATATAGGGGATAAGTTAAAAATTTAAACTAAAGGAGATGGACAAAATAAGAACAATAAAAATGAATGACAAGGATTATCCATATATGTTAAAACAAATTTATGATGCTCCAAAAGTATTGTATACAATAGGAAATATCGAACTATTACATAGTCAAAATAATATTGCTATAATAGGATGTAGAAGAAATACTAAATATGGAGAAAAAGCCGCAAAATATTTTGCGGCTAGTTTAGCTAAAGAAGGTATAACCATTATAAGTGGACTAGCTAGAGGAATAGATGGGATTGCTCATAAAGGAGCATTAATGGCAAAAGGAAAAACTATAGCAGTACTAGGACATGGACTAGATAAAATATATCCACCAGAGCATATTGAGCTAGCGAGAGAAATAATAGCCAAAAAAGGTTTGATAATTTCGGAATATCCATTGGGTACAAATATAAAACAAAAAAATTTCCCTGAAAGAAATAGAATTATTAGTGGACTTAGTAGAGGGGTTCTAGTAATCGAAGCTAAAAATAAAAGTGGAACAATTACAACTGTAGATTTTGCCTTAGACCAAGGCAGGGAAGTTTTTGCAGTACCAGGCAGTATAAATTTCTTTAATTCGGAAGGAACTAATGAGTTAATAAAACAAGGAGCAACATTAGTAATGAATTATAAGGATGTTTTAAAAAATATTTAAAAAATTTAAAAATACTCTTGACAAATATAAAAAAAGCATTTATAATTTATAAATGTCAGGAGCAAATGCAGGTGTAGTTCAATGGTAGAACCCCAGCCTTCCAAGCTGATGACGCGGGTTCGATTCCCGCTACCTGCTCCAATAATTAAAAATCTCTAGAAAGTTTGAAATATAACAATCTAGAGATTTTTTTGTATATTTACCTAAAGATAATTTTTCTTCAATAGTCATCTCTTTCAAAAAAATAAATATTGAAAACCATATATTTTTGTGATAATATTTAATTAAATATTTTACTTAAAGAAATACGAATAGATAAAAACTACAAATAGATAATGTATAACAAAGGAGAAAAAATGAAAAAGAAAAAAATTACTGGGTTTATAAAAGAAATGCAAGGTGAGTTTACAGGTTTTTTGGATAAATTTAAATCAAAATTTCCTCAAAATGTACAAATAATGTCTGAAACTAAAAAGAAAATTACAGGCTTTGTAAAAAATATACAAAGTAGATTTTATGGAATTGTAGATGAAATTAGACTATTAAAAGTTAAAAGAGGTAATGATTGTTTTGATGCTATTGAGTTAAAAAAAGATTCAAATAAAGTGAAGGCTTTGCAATATTATGATGAATTTGACGACAGAAGGAGAATTATGGCACATATAAATGAATATGATTCAATTGTAAAAGGACTACAGAATTTTACTGAAGATGAAAAAGAAGAACTTATATGGATTGCAGAAAAAGTAGATGATGATGTAAAAAAATTGGAATTGTTTAATAGTATTAACAGTAATGGAATGATTAGATCATTAGCTATTAATTTAAAAATATTTAAAGAAATAAGTAGTGAATGCGAAAGATCTCTTTATGAAGAAAAAGAACAGGCAATTTCATCAAAAGAAGAGGTTTTGAGAGAGAGCCTAGTAAAAACAACAACATCTGAAATAAATGCTGAAGAAACTTTTAATAATTTACAAAAAAAGATAGAATTTGCAAAAGATGCAATGAATTTACCAACTGATGAAGAAAAAATAAACTCTATTTCTAATATCTCTAGTGAATATTTAAAATCAAAAGTAATAGGTACATTAGAAAATGAAGATAAAAAAATAGAATATATATCGTTGTTAAAAGATGATATACCAAAATTAAATGTAGTTGTTAGTTTATCAGACGAAAAAAAGATAAAATATTTAGACTTATTTAAAGCAGAAGATCAACTATCAATTATAACATCTATTCAAGATGATAATATAAAACTGGACAATTTTTTAATATTCAAAGATAAGATAGATTATCTAATATATGTTGCTGAAACTTTAAAAGAAGATGAAAATAAAATTAAAGCTATAAAAGTTATATCAGATATATACCCAGATAATAAATTGAGTATAGAGCAAATAATGCTTACGCTTTCAACGGATGAAAAAATATTGGAATATATTGACAAAGCAGAATTACAAAATACAGTATATAGTTTAATAAGGAACATTAAAGATTCTGATTTAAAAATAGATGTTGCGAAAAAATATTTAGATATTAGCTATATGGAATCTTTCCTTGAAGAATATGAAGAAAATTATAAAGATGATCCAAGATTTAAAGAGATAGAAAAATTAACAAAAGGAATATGCAAATTAATAAAATGGAATAATGATTATGAAAAAGCAGATACGATAGAAAAAATGGATAATGAAAATTTAAAGTTAAACATTGCACTATCAATAAAGTCTGATAAAATAAAATCCGATATTATAGATTGTTTTTTTGATGAAAATAAAAAACTAAAAATAGCAAGAAATATTGAAGATAAAAAATCTAAAATAGAAGCAATGAAAAAGATTTCTCCTGAAAATATAAAAATATTAAGAAAACATGAAAGTATAGATTTTGTAAAAGAAAATTTGAATTTATTTCTAGAACTTGAAGGTTTTAAAGAAAAAATACCAGAGGGAATATTAGAAGAGCTATTCGAAAAAAATAATGAAGTAATATGTGAAATTGATTTTAGATTATTAGGAGAAAAATACATAAATAAACTAGGAAAAGACAAGGTTAACTTAATAAGCAATTTTAATGACATACAAGAAAAAATTTTAAATTTACCAGATAAAGAATTTGATATTTTTTCAAAATGCATAAATAATTATACAAAAAACAATGATACTGATGAATGGACAGTAATAGCAGATGAAATATTAGACTCTCTACGTGATAAACAATATACAGATTTAATAGGAAATATAGAAATAGAAAATATTAGTGAAGATAATTTAAATAAATTGATAAAAATAATACAAGACGATAACAATTTTGATATAAAAACATTAAAAGAATTAGAAAATTTTGAAGAAATAAAACGAAAAAAATGTGACGAGATGATTAATAGTAACATAGATGTAAATCATAAAAAAAATTATTTAATGCAAAAAACATTTGGACATGATATAAAATATGCTAAAAAAATAATAGATAAGTATGGAGATTCTATTGATAAAATAGGAGATCAAGAACTAAAAAATTATGTAGAAGCATTAAGAATGATATCAGAGACAGAAAATGAAGAAGTATTGAAAGAAATATATGAAAACGTAGATGAAATAGAATTCTTTGCAGATAAGGTAGAATTTGAAAGAGAGTTAAAAACAGAATATTGTAAATTATACAAAGAGGGGTTATTCGATCCTAACAATTCACAAAAATTAAATAAAGAAGAATTAAAAGAAATTGGAGGAAGGCAAGACTTAAGTAAAGAGTTAGAAGGAATGAATGTATATAATGCAGGAACAGAATTTAGAATGTTAATAACATCTGTATCTGCATATACTGTTGTAGAAAAAATAGATAATTATAACGAAGATTGGAATAGATTGGCAGTAGGTTCACAACATTTCTGTGCAAGTTATATAGGAGAGGATATGATGGGATGTGCACCAATAAATCATGTGGTATATGGGTTTTCTGACATAAAAGATGATTCATTAATGCTATCAGGACCAAAAGACATACATTCTACAGGAGAATCATTTGTATCGAAAGCGTGGTATGAGAAGTATTATGACAATGATACGCAAATAAATGAAACGGTAAGGCATAATGAAATGGATATAAGAAGAATACAAGGAGGAGAAAAGAAACAGCCTGATTACATTATTGCATTTAAAGCAGGAAATAAAATAAAAAATCTTGATAAAATACAACAAGCATATAATGACTGGGAGGAAAAATTACCAATAGTTATAGTAGATGTTGATGAATGTTTACGACAACAAGGAAAAGAAATAAATAATATGATGACTGAATATGAACAAACAGAAGATATAGTAGAAAAGACAAGATTAGGAAAAGAAATTACACAAAAAGTAAAAAACAATAAAAATACGATAGAAAGTTTTAAAAATGGGAAAAATTTCTACAATGAGATAGGAAAAAATAAACAAAGTATAGAAAAACAATTAAGGAGAATAAAAGAAGAATACGAAAAAAATAAAGATCTATTAATAAATAAAGAAAGGAAAATAGGAGAGGAAGTTTTGGAAGATAATTATAATAGTTTAACTCCAGAAGATAGAAAAGGAACGATGAATCAGTTAAAAAGTATTATTTCTAAAATTATCGAAGAAAAAGCAGTAGAAGAAAGATAATAATAAAAAGCAATCATTATAATATAAAATGATTGCTTTTTAACTATGTAAACAATGTTTCTTTTTTTAATTTAATATACAATCTTAGGTATATTGCTCTTACAATTCTATCAATACCACATACCATAGACAAACCAATTATTCCAATATTATATTTATATATTATATAGCACAGCGGAACTCTTACACATAGGCCACCAATGAAAGCCATCATTCTAATTGATTTGGTGTTTTTATTAGCTGAAAGATAAGCACTATAGTTACATCCAGCCACTTTTGCTATAAATTCAATAGAATATATCCATATATATGGATTACATTCATTCCAAGAAATGGAATTACCTAAAGTAAACCATAAAGGATATAGGAATATTGGAATAAATAACATAGCGAAAATATTTCCATAAGATTCAATACTATCTACTTTATGTAATAGATTTTCTTTCTTTTTTTCTATATCATTTGAATATTCAACTAATAATCCAAAATAATAACCTTCAGTTATTTCACATAGCGTATCAATAATTGTTGCACATACACAATGTATAGCATAAATATTTGTTCCAAATGAGCTAGCTACATGGGTATAATATATATTTACAATTCTTTGTATAAATTTATCAAATATTAAATCTTTAGCAAAATATAACATTTGCTTTATATAGTTAAAGGAAATTCTAAATAATTTATATTTAGAAAAAATCAATAATAATATAGTATCTACTAAAGATGAAACAATTGTTGAAAGATATATTCCAATTTCATTATATCCAAATTTTACACTTAAAAGGTCCCCTAATATATTTATTATAGAAGAGGTTACTGTAGCAATCCAAACCTTATTTGTTTTAGCATCAACTTTTAATATATTTTTAGGAATTAAACCGATTGAGTAAATGGGTAATTGAATAGCTTTTAATTTTAATATTATCGATAGTATTTCACGAGCAGTACTCTCTAAATTATATATGTATGTAATTTGTTTTGAAAAGGTAAAAAGAATTATTGAAATTATTATAGAGCTGACTATTTCTATAAACATAGCCGAATTATTAATTTGTTTTGAATTTTTCTTATCTCTTGATAATACAATTGTATGGGCATTTCCTATGTAAAGTTGAATTGTATTTATGGCCCAATTTAATGTTATGAAGGAAGAAAACACAATAATAGCAGTTTTTCCAATTGAATTTGATATAGATTTATCGATTGTTACTAATAAAGTGTTTGTAAATTCTACAAGTATATATGGTAATACAAATATAAATGTTTTAAGTATTTCTTTAAGAGGTAATTTTTTATTCATCTATTGCTCCTTTTCAAGTAATATTATCGTAATTATTATAATATAAATATTTAAAATTTTCTATAACAATATTGAAATGGGTAATCATTATTAAAATAATTTTATTGTACTTTGTAAAAAAGATAAAAAAGATAAATGTGCAATAAATAAAAACTTGAAAAATCAATAAAACTATGCTATAATAATATTGTAAACATAAAATATGTTTTTGTATTGTTGTTTTTTGTTTTATAAAAATGTTATGAAGATTTTAAAAGCAAGGAGAAGAAAATGACTTTATGTATTAAATCTTTTTTTAAAAAGATTTTTAAAACAAAAAAGAATCAAAGAAAATCACCAAGAATTGTAGCATTAAATTTTGGTGAAATCGGGAAAGTTGCAGGAGCAATAGAAAGACTCAATCACGTTAAAGCATATTCAGCAGATATTGGAAGTGAAATGCCTGTTGTTGTGATAGAGGCAAATGAATTTAATATTAATGAAGCAAAGTTCCCAAAAGAATATTACTTCGATGGTGTATTTCTTACTAATAAAGGACATGTAATGATTGGTCTTACAAGTTACTTTAAAGTTTTCTGTCGTACAGAAAATAATGAATTAGTAAGAATAATTCAAGACAACAAAAAGTAAAAAGTTTTCAAAAAGTGGTACTAAGCCACTTTTTTTATGTTTTTTTGTAACAAAAATGTAATATAAAAACGTTAAAAAAAACTCTAAAAATGTTGTACATAAAAGAGAAATATGATATAATCCAAAGGAAAATCAAAAAGCAAAGTTAAGTCAAAAAAACAACTTGAAATACTTGCTTTTTTATTACTTTAGAAGTCATTATTTAGATAATGATTTCAGTAACAAGAAAGCGTTCTTAGTAAAGTAGTAAAAAACGCTTTTTATTTTATTAAAACAAAAGGAGGAAAAAATATGAAGAAAACATTGAAATTTGCACTTGTACTTAGCATTATAATTGCTTTGCTTGGTGGACATACAGCAGTTTTAGCGAAAGATCTTATTGATTCAGTTGATAATGCTAGTAGTGCAACACCAGAGGTTCAAAGTGGAGCACCAAATGAAACAATGCCAATTACTAATGAAGTAGCGACACCTACGGCAGAACCATCACCTACTGCAGAACCTACAACAGAACCAACATCAGAGACATCACCAGCTGAAACAACACCACCACCAGAAGAAAAGGCAAAATTACCAGAAAGACCTGATGTAAATGAACAACCAGGAACTCTTAATGTTGAAATAGACTTAAGACTTCCTCAAAAAGAAGTTTCAGCAAATGATTTTGTGGTAACATTAAATGATGGAACACTTTATGGAGGTTTCGATGGAACACCAAAAACAGAAACTGGATCAGGAGAAGATCTAGTAACAGCACAAAAGCTTTTCTATACTTTTGAAAATGTACCAGCTAGAAAAGACTATAAATTAACAATAAAAGGAGCAGAAGGGACAGGATACAAAGCATTTGAACAATCTAATATTGAAGTAAAACCTAATACTACTACAGAATTATCTTATTCAAATGGATACAAAGTCCTAGAAATCTTTGACATTAACAAAAATGGTAAAATTGATGAAGAAGAAGCAGTAAACGGTTTACCAGGAGTCGTACCAATAGGAGATGTTAACAGAGATGGTAATATCAATGGTGATGACTCACAATTAATCATAAGAAAAATAGAAGAAGAACAAATTGAAGAAGACGCAGGTTACAATTATGATTTATATAAAGATGGCGAAGTAGACATAGTAGACTTAACGTATGCTTTTTTAAATAAAAACAGAGCTTATAGTGGATCAATTCCTAGACAAATCTCTAATGTTGATACTTCAAGTGAAAATATATCAGCAGGAGTAACAGAGGGAAATGGTAAATTAGTTGTTGATGCAAAAGATCCAAAACTAGCTACATCTATTGTAGAAGTTTTAGAAGACAATGATAAACATGTTACTTTACAACCACCAGTACCAGATAAGCCAATAGCTGTTGATAACGCAGTAGAAGTAGGAATTGATATATCTAATAACACAACAGAGGCAGAACATTTAACAATAGCACCTTCAGACAATTCATTAAACAACATAAAAGGTGGAATATTCACAGTTGATGGATATGATTATGAAAATGATAGAGCAGTAGAAATTGTTTGTGCATTAGGTAATGCAAAAGACATACCTACAACAGAGGCAACAACTACACCTGAAACAGAAGCAACTAGTACACCTCTTGCAGGAATAAAAGTATTAGGAGTATATGCAGAAAATGACAATATTCAATCAGATGTAAAAGCTAATAATGGAATTGCAACAATAGCAGAACCTGTTTTTGAACCAATAAATACAGGAAGTGCAGAAATAAAACAAGATGGAACTATAGTAGTAAACTTTGGTTCAAAGATTGCAGTAAAAAGAGTAATTATTAAAGTAACAGAAACATCTGGAAGTAACTTAGCAGATATTTCTAAAGTTGAATTTTTAAACGGAATGGAAAATAAGATTCCAGAACCACAATTAAATATACCAAAATTAAGACAAGAAGATATTAAGGCATCTGTAACAGAAGAAAACTTTACAGTTAGATGGGACAATGTTCCAAATGTTACAGGATATAGAGTAAGAATTAGAGCAAACTTAGGTGGAGCAACAGATATAGTTGAAAC
>CANQPF010000029.1 GCA_947625665.1 uncultured Clostridia bacterium
TTATTATTATAACTATCATTAAAACATCTTGAAAAAGGTATTATATGATCTACTTGTATATAATTTTCTTCAAACAATCTATCTGCCGGAATATTCTTTAATGAATATGCACACCTTTCACCTTGTTCTCTCCATAGTTTCACTTTTACTATATCAAAAGGTTTAGGTTCACGCCCAAAGGTTTCTCTAATATAATCTTTTATTTTTTCATTTTTAGAGTAGTTTTCATTTTGTTCTTTTTCTATTCTTTTTCGTTCATCAGAAGACTTTGATAAATCTCTTGCTGTTTCTATGTAAATCGCTGTTGGTGAACCATATTTGTCTATTATAGCATTAACTACTTTTCTTGTTTGAGTCACTGCTCTTAATACAACTGGATTTAAGATGACATCATCTAATTCTGAAAGTGGTGGTAATTTATATTGCAATTCATTTTTGGTGCCTTTGAATTCATAACCCGCTTGTTCGCAAGCTTTATCATATGTTAATCCTTTTTCCAAATAAGGAATAATTTTTTCCATTGCTTTATATGATAGATGTCCCACTTTTGCAAAGTTTATATTTAACGCAGCTTTTATTATATCTTCATTAACAATTTTTTGTTTCTCCAAGTAATCTTTTATTGTTTCATCTGTTTTATTTCTCAATAAAGCATCTGCAATTATATTTTGAATTTCAGGTTTTTCTTTTATTTGTTCAAATTTTTCTTCATATCCTATTCCTTTTAATGCCAATCTAATTTTGTGCCAACCTTCAAGTTTTACAAATTTCCTACTTTCTATTTCTTTTATATGTTCTTCTTCAGATAATTCTTTGTCTTTTTTCTTTTTTGATACATTATAATTTAATTCAGCAAATTTCGCTTCTTTTGGTAAATCTAATTTCTTTCTTATTTGTGAATATTTTATTTCAGATTGCTTGTAAGCCATTTCTATAAGATTTCCTCTTTGCTCTGGAGTAATAATTATTTTTTCACCATTTTGTTTAATATGCAAGTTATTAACTTTTTGTAATAGCATAAATCTTTCAAATGTATAACTATTTTTTGGTGCTCGTGGCTCTTGTTTTTCAAAAGTACATTTTCCTAACATTTTTTCTAATAATTCTGTTGTCATAAATGGCTTTTGAAATGTTACTATATCTAAATATTCTTTTTCAAATTCTTTTGAAGCATACTTGCTACCATATTTTCTTTGGGCTTCAAATAATTTTTCAACCTCTTCTATCAACATACTTCTTAAAACAGTATTATTATATTCTCCTCCTTTATTTCTTTTATTTGTGGAAAATTTTTCATCTTTATAAAACATCTCCCCTATTGTTATATATCCTTTTTCTTCTAATAATTTTTTGTTTTCTATTGTTCCTTTACTTAATTTTCCTACTTCTTTATCTTCCTCATCTGTTTTCCTATTAGACTTATACCCTCTTCTTTTTGCTATTGATGTTAACACTCTTGCCCAGTCTTTTCTGTCTATTTCTTTATCTAATGCATCAACTCGTAATTCCCAAACATCTTTCATATTATTAGTAATTTTATATAAACTTTCTAATTCACTTTTAGATACAAGTTTATATTTCACAAAGGTTTCTTTAACTTTCTTCATTCTTTCAGCTCTTCTTCTTATTCTTCTTCTACTACCTCTTGCTTCTCTCCTAGCAAGATTTAGAGCTTTTCCATCTGTTTCTTCTGCTTTTTTAAATGCTCTAACTCCTAAATTTTCTATTCTACTTTTGTCATTATTTATAACGGCCCAACCTACTGATGCTATTCCAACATCTAAGCCTATAGTATAATGTTTCACTATTTTTCTTCTCCTTTCTTAAAATTACTTATAATACCCTAATATAGAAGATACCCCATACAATTATTTGCATGGGGCTAACTTCGCACTCAAAGTTTATTATAGCAAGCTATTAAACTTTGATATGATATAATATGGCCATATTTTAACATAAGCCTGTAAATTTGTCAAACTGAATATATACATTCTTATTATATAATTAACAATTTTATAAATTTTTAGTTTAACTCTAATTTTCTCAATTGCTTTCTATAATACAGCAATACCTTTTATCTTATAATCTCACTTTCAAAGAATCTTTCTTGAAATTCAGTTAGTGCTTTAATTGCATCATTTGTGTATTCTTTTCCTTCTGGTACTATAATTAATTTGTCATCATTATCGTTAGTTCTATGAATTATTGCTATACATTTTCCTGTAAAAGCTTCAACTGGTTCAAATATTCCTAACACATAACAATCTAATTCTTCCCCATCTCCACTAATTGTGTTTGGCACATATCCATAATTTACTGGATAGATAAATCCATGTTTAGGATGTCTACTTTCCTTAGGTCTATCAATTTTTACTTCTATGATTTTTCCTATATATTCTTTTGGATTCATTTCTTTTACTCCTTCACTATTTTATTTTTCTATATCAATCAACTTACCATGTTTGAATGTCCTTTTTAACAAGCATTCGTAACTTTATATTAGGCATTTATCTTCAATACCATTTTACTTATATCACAATAAAAACATTTATTCAATTATATTCGTATTATGTTTTTTTGCATACAATGAATTTACAATTTATACAAACTAATTTTGTCGCTTTGCTTAATTTCCTCCGCATATAAAAATTTTAATGACTTTGTAGCTTTTTCTGTATAATCTGTCAGATTTCATAAAAAAAAAGAATACCTAATTAGTATTCTTTTAACATTAATCTACTATATTCCTATTTCTTTTTAATTCTCTCATATTAACTGAATCAATTGTTTCAATCCCGTTATTTGTTCTATAAGATACTAAACATTGTGTGTCCATAGTTCCTCTTACTACGCCTTCTATATCAGAATTTTTAAATATTACTCTATCGCCAAATCTAAACTTGTTATTATTAAAAAATCCCATATTCTCACTCCCTCGTATCCAATCTATCTTATATTTAGCACTACCTATATATTATATAAAAATTTGTAGTATAAATCAAGACTTATAAAAATTTTATTTTACTTTCTTAAATAATATGTTATACTTAACAAAAAATTACTACAACTATAAAAAAGGAGTATTTATATGGAAAAACAAATTATAAGTTTGCTACAAGAATGTTTTTCAACACTTAGACAAATAAATATTAAAATTCTTGAAACTGATAAAGACATTGTAACAAATGCAGATATTTCTTTAGGAACTCTTATTCAAGAAAAAGTTTTAAGCTGTAATTACCCTTTAAAAATATTCACAGAAGAATTTTCCTCTGGAAAAAGTAACTCTGAGAATCCTGAATATTTCATTTTTGTAGATGAACTAGATGGTACAGATAACGCATATAAAGATCTTGAAACTTTACCTTCTGCTACTTTAATTCAGATAGCTAAAATCTCAAACGCTAATATAAACAGAATCACTTTTTCTGATTTCATTGTTGTTGGAGCAGTCATACATTCTCATGGTGATATTTATACTGCAATTAAAGACAAAGGCTTAAAAAAATATCATTCTATATTTTCAAATAAAAATACAGACATTATTTTTACTGAACAAAAAATAGAGCCAAAATATTCTTCCCAAGAAGTAGCACTTATAGATCTATATTCAATGATAAATGAACCTGAAATACTAAAAACAATTACTCAAACTATAGTAGCAAAAGATTTTGGCTCATCTGCTGCTTCATATTGTTTCGTTGCTTCTGGCTTGTTTGAAGCCTACGTTTCTTCTCATAAAAAAGGGCATGAACTACCATTGTTATATTTACTATGTAAAGAGGCTAACTTACAAATGACTGACTTTAATGGTAATAGCTATGATAATATCAAATATGATTTTAATTCAACTGATTATCAAGTTATAGCTGGCACCAATTCAACTTGTAATAAGCTAATTAATAAATTAAAAAAGTTTGCAATAAATTAATTTATTGCAAACTTTTTCTCTATAGTATATCGTTCATATTATACATTTTATTTGGCTTTCCTATTAGAAATTTTGCTGCTCTAATCGCACCTTCTGCAAATAATTGCCTTGAGTATGCTTTATGCGTTATTTCAAATGTATCATTTTGTCCAATGAATTTTACTGTATGCTCACCTACAATATTTCCTCCACGGATAGAAGAAAATCCTATTTCATTTGACTCACGTCTTTTTCTCTCATTTAGTCTATTCATATTATATTTATAATCTTCTTTACATGCTTTATTTATAGAGTCAGCAAGCATTAAAGCTGTTCCACTTGGTGCATCCACCTTTCTGTTATGATGTGCTTCTATTATTTCTATATCCGTATTTTGTAAATAAGGACTAACTAATTCTAAAACCTTTTGCATTAAAAAGATATCAAATGACATATTGTAAGATTGAAATACTGGGATTTTCTCTGATGCTTTTTTTATTTCTTTTAGTTGTTCTTCTGTGAATCCTGTCGTAGCTACTACAATTGGTATCTGCTCTTTGACAGCATACTTTAAGACATTTAAAGTCGCTTGTGGTACAGAAAAATCTATTATAATATCTGGCTTTTCTTTTATACTTTCAAAATTACTATATACAGGAAATGAATATAAATTCAGATCTTTTAAATCATAACCACATATTGCTTCAACATTTTCATCTTTTTCAATTGCACTAACAACTTCTTGTCCCATCTTTCCATTACAACCATTTACTAATATTTTTATTTTTTCCACTCTTACTCCTCGCTTTCCTCTATCTCTTTATTCTCAGCCAATTGTTGATCTTTATTTACTTCTAATTTTTCAATTTCTTTTATTTGCTTATCTGCAACTAACTGTTGATTTCCATTTTCTTCTACTAATTCATCTATAACTATTTGTTGATTTTCATTCAATTTATATTTAGGCAATTCTGGCAAATCATTTAAAGAGTTATAACCAAACATTTTCAGGAATTCTTTTGATGTTTTATATGTCATAGGCTTTCCTGGTAAATCACTCTTTCCCGCTTCTTCTATTAATCCAAATTCTAATAATTTATACATACACCCATCAACATTAACGCCTCTAATTGATTCTAATTCAGCTCTAGTTATTCTTGGATTATATGCTATTATTGACAATGTCTCCATTGCAGCTTTTGAAATTTTAGGTTTACTCCTTTTATCTAAAACAGGATAAACATATTCATGTAATGTCTCTTTACTACACAATTGATAAGCATCATCAATGCTTATCAATTGGATTCCCCTGTTTTCATTTCTATAATCTTCTTTCATTTGTTTAACAATTTCGTCAAGTTGTTCTTCAGAGATTTCTAATTCTAGCATCAATTCATTTTTATTTACTTCCCTACCTGCTGCAAAAAGAATTGCTTCTATTATTCCCTTCGTTTTATTTATTTCCATAGCTATTTTTCCTTTTCTAATCTATCATTTCTAACGTAATAGCATTAAGTAGTTGGGTTTCTTGGTCATATTCATAATTTATTGTATATTTTTTCGAACTATTTTGCGATGAATTAATTATTTCTGATACCTTGTTAGCCAATTCTTCGTTAACAACTCCCCTTTGTATTTCTAATTTTATTGTAGTATCTGATATTTGAGTTACACTTGCTAAATTACCTTTAACCAACCCTAATAAGTTATCAATAGCTTTTGAATCAACTTGTTCTCCCTTATATATTTCAAATTGTGCATTAAATTTACTTACTTCTGTTTTTGTAAGTGTCATTATATCACTAATTTTTATTTGTTCAGGTATGATTTCTAGGTCACTAAGTATCTTAAATAATTCATCAAAGTTTACTTCTTCTGATACCTTATTTACTTCTTCTATTACTTTATCATTTAATATATCTCTCAATTGTGCATATTCATCATCTGTTAGATAGTTCAATACTAAATTATTATTATCTGTAAATTCTGGAACTTGGTCAAATTCATTTCTTATTTCCTTTTTATCTGCATATTTAATTTGTATTTTATTTACTCCTGCATCATATTCAAGTCTAATATTTTGTTCTTCTTTTCCATTTACTACTACTCTATCTTGAACTAAATTCGTTTTATATTCGCTTTCTCCAATAGCTCTGTCTCTATTTATTGCAAATTGATTTCCTTTTCTTTCAACTGTTATATCATCTTTATTTTCTTCAATTCCAAAAATTTCTTTATTTATATTTACATACATGTCTTCGTTACTGTTGATTATTGTGTCTAGAACTATTTTATATTCTTCTTGAATTTGAAGCACAGTTCTTACTGCATCTCCATTATTCTCATAAACAGTTATAGTTGCTTCATTAGTCCCTATATTTTTATTTTTTATTTGAGTAATTATATCATCAATCTTTTTTATAAATTTATCTACTGCAGTTTTAGGCTCTGTTTCTTCCTCAGAATTCTCTTCTGTTGATTCAACTTCTTCACCATTTTCAGCATTTCCATCTTCTCCATTTTCCTCAGTTGCCTCTGGAGTTTCCGTCTGTACTGCATTTGGATTATATACTGTATTATCAACTCCATTTCCAGGTTGTCCTTCACTATTTTGCCCTTCAGGATTTTCTGTTTCTTCAGGATTTTGAGGATTCATAAAATCATCTATTTGTCTTATTTTTGATAAAATTATTTCGTTCTGTTTTAACTCTTCAAGTAATTTTATATATACATTATTCATCTGTTCCTTATTCATCTTTAATGTATATGAATTTGTTTCTAAAGTTTTATCATTAATAGTAATGTTAGCTTTTTTAGTTTTTGAAAATTCCTTTTTAGAAAAATCTTGTGAAATTATATTTTCTACAGTACTATTCAAGTCATCCATCTCTTGATAAGTAAACATCATAGATTGTCTTAAATCAGTATCAGAAATCATATTAGGAATTATAAGATCTTCGCTTTCTTCTATTCCGATATTAGCTGCAACTTCTTTCAAATTCTTGTTGTCTACTGATAAATACTTGTCAAATAAATCTGAGAAATGAATACCATATCTATTTTCTGATTTTAAAAGTTCTAATTGTACTACATTTTGGTCTTCTTTTTGTAAAACTACATTTTTATAATCCATTCCTCCTGCCTTGTCTGTCATTCCATCAACTTTTAATTTTAGTTTATTAATAATATTGTTAGTGTTTTCTCCTGTCGTTCCTATTCCATTTTTATATGTTGCTGTTAATTCTGCATTAGATACATATTTATTATTTTGTAATAGGTTTGCGTATTCTTCACCTTTTTCATCTATCAATATTTCTTCAAAATTTTGAGCAGACTTTACTAGATATTTACCAAATAATGATGCATTTGATTTAAACAAGTCCGTTGTAAAATATAAATATACGTAAATAGATATACATATAACTAATACTACAACAATAACCCCTATTACTATATTTTTTATTCTTCCTCTCGGCATAGGTAGCATAATCTACTTCCTCCTTCTTCGAATTTCTTTTGTATGATGCTTATATTATATATTCTTTTTTGGTTTTTAGCAACAATTAATTCATCTTTTATTATCAAGTTTTTCTGTTTCTTTGTCTTACAGCTTCATAAGTTACAATTCCTGCTGAAACAGATGCATTTAATGAAGTAATATTTCCTTTCATTGGTATTTTAACTATAAAGTCACAATTTTTTTGAACCTTATTGCTCATTCCTGAACCTTCACTTCCTATTACTATTCCAAGTGGTCCTGTCAAATCTTGATCATAATAATAAGTCTTTGTATCCATATCTGTTCCACAAATCCAAAGTCCTTTGTCTTTTAATTTTTGTATTGCATCTGTTATATTATTTACTCTTGCAACTTTCACATATTCTGCAGCTCCTGCTGCTACTTTAGTAACAGTACTATTGATTGCAGCTGCTCTTCTTCTTGGAATTATTACTCCATGAACTCCAGCTGTTTCAGCTGTTCGTAAAATTGCCCCTAAATTATGTGGATCTTCAATTCCATCTAATATTAAAACAAAAGGGTCTTCTTTTTTACTTTTTGCTTCATCTAGTATATCATCAATTTCACAATATTCGAAAGGTGGCACTATTGCAATTACTCCTTGAAAGTTACCAGATCTTGCTATCTGACTTAATTGCCTTCTATCTTTTTCAACTACTACTATTCTTTTTTCTCTTGCTATGGCAATAATTTTATTTATTGATCCATGTCTTTCTCCTTTTGCAACATATATTTTATTTATGTCTTTTCCGCTTTCTAATAATTCTAACACGGCATTTCTACCTTCAATTTGATCATTATATTCTTCTTTCATAAATAATTCCTTGCATAATATATTTAGGTTTTTAATAAAGGATTTACCTATAAACCTACATACTTATTTTTTATTTATGCGAATTTATCTCCTTCTCGCATAGTTCTATCAACTTCATCTATTACAACATATTGTTTAAATAGTTTTTCCATATCCAATTTTTCTTCTAATTCAGCTTGTCTATATTTAGTATTAATATTCAAAGCTATACTATAAGGAATATATTCCTCCCATATTATAATTTCATCTAAATTTCTTTTAGATATTAATGAATAATCTTGCATATAATATTGCAATCCTAATATCTTCTTTCTCTCATCTTTTCCAAACTTTGTATAAACTTTTTTACTGTTAAAAAATAAGATTGTTATTATCATAATAGGAATAGTTAATATCGCCTCTGCTATCAATAGCGTCACCATAGCATCTCTATACATTTGCATCTCCATCAACCTGTTTTCATAATAGTCGCTATTGTAATAATATTCTTCATAATTATTTTCATACATATCATAATATTCATCATGATAAACAGCTTCCATTCTAGCAAATATAATCATTAGAACAAATGTAATTACTATAATAGCAATATAAATCTTGCTTATTTTTCTAGGCTCTTTTATATATATTTCTTTTTTTTCTAATTCATTTTCAATAATATCAACCCATTCATCCAATTTATATTTTTCTTTATTTTCACTAGTAATCATATTATAAATATAACTTTCGTCTGAAGTTAAATAAACGTCTTCCTCGGTTTTATCTGTTTTACTTATTTTTATTACTTCATTTTCTATCTTTATATCTAGCATTTTTTTACATTCTAATATTAAAACAGTTGCATAAAAATCTTTTTCTACCTCTACCTTTTTATTTTGAATAAATGAAGCCTGTGCTGGACTATATTCACTTGGTATTTCTCTAAAATATTCATCATGAAAATTATTTTTATATCTTGCTATTTTTTCAAAAGCCCTTATACTATCAAGTATTTGTAAAATAATAATTGCTATAAATGTTACAAAATATAAATTAGGAATAGATTCAATAATTTTTTCAATAATATAGCTAAATGCTGGAACAAATCTCCATCCAACTAAACAAACAATTATAGTTACATACAAATATTTTAAGCATATACTTTTTTTATTTTTTAATATTCTTTTTATTTTCATTTTATATATAAATTTACATTTAAAAAATTCTGTTACAATCCACGTAAAAAAAATCACTAATAATTCTTTAACTAAAACCATATTTTTTATTCCTCATCTAATTTTAATACTGATAAAAATGCTTCTTGTGGTACTTCTACACTTCCGATTTCACGCATTTTCTTTTTACCTCTTTTTTGTTTTTCAAGCAATTTTTTCTTTCTCGTAATATCTCCACCATAACATTTTGCAAGTACATCTTTCCTCATTGCTGATATAGTTTCTCTTGCTATAATTTTCCCACCAATAACAGCTTGAAGTGGTATTGCAAATAATTTTCTTGGAATAACAGTCTTTAATTTTTCGACCATCTTCTTTCCTCTGTTATATGCACTATCTTTATGCACTATTAGGCTTAATGCATCAACCGCTTCTCCATTTATATGAATATCTAATTTTACTAAATCAGACCTTCTATATTCTTTCATCTCATAATCAAATGATGCATAACCTTTTGTTTTTGACTTAAGGTTGTCAAAGAAATCATATATGATTTCATTTAGTGGCATCTCATATACCAATGTTACTCTGTTTTCATCCAAGTATTTCATGTCAATATAAATACCTCTTCTACGTTGGCAAATATCCATAACATTTCCAACATACTCTTTAGGTGTGAATATATTTGCTGTAACATAAGGTTCTTCTAAAAAGCTTATTTCTTGTGGTGATGGCAAATCAGTTGGATTATATATATCTAAGACTGTACCGTCTGTTTTATGAACTTTGTATATAACTGAAGGCGCTGTCGTAATCAAACCAAGGTCGAATTCCCTATCTAATCTTTCTTCAATTATCTCTAAATGAAGTAGTCCTAAAAATCCGCAACGGAAACCAAATCCTAATGCTGCAGATGTTTCTTGTTCATATTCAAGTGAAGCATCATTAAGTTTTAACTTTTCTAATGCCATTTTTAAATTTTCATATTCACTTCCATCAATAGGATAAAGTCCACAATAAACCATTGGTGTTACTTTTTTATATCCTTTTAGTGGTTTTTCTACTGGATTGTTCTTTAGAGTTACTGTATCACCAACATGTATGTCTGAAAGTGTTTTTATACTTGCTGCAATATACCCAACTTCTCCTGCTTTTATTTCTTGTGTTGGCATATATGAACCTGGCGTAAAGTATCCAACCTCAGCAACAGTAAAAGTTTTATTAGTTGCCATCAACTGAATTTCGTCCCCTACTTTCACACTTCCATCCATTACTCTTACATATGCCAACGCACCTTTGTAATTATCATAGTATGAATCAAAAATTAAGCATTTTGTTTTTGCATTTTCATCTCCATTTGGAGCTGGTAAATCTGTTACTATTCTTTCCAAAACTTCTTCTACATTTAATCCTGACTTAGCTGAAATACATGGTGCATCTTCTGCTGGAATTCCAATAATGTCTTCTATTTCCTTTTTTATTTCATCAGGTCTTGCATTTGGTAAATCAATTTTATTTAATACTGGAAGAATCTCCAAATTATTATCTATCGCTAAATACACATTTGCTAAAGTTTGTGCCTCAACACCTTGGCTACTATCTACAACAAGTACAGCTCCATCGCATGCAGCTAAACTTCTTGATACTTCATAATTAAAGTCAACATGACCAGGTGTATCTATTAAATTCAGTACATACTCTTGTCCATCTTTTGCTTTATAAATCATTCTTACAGCTTGAGATTTTATAGTTATTCCACGTTCTCTTTCAATATCCATATTGTCTAGAACTTGACTTTCCATTTCTCTTTTTGAAAGCACTCCTGTCATTTCAATTAACCTATCTGCTAAAGTGGATTTTCCATGATCTATATGTGCTATTATACTAAAATTTCTTATATTTTTTTGTCTATCATTCAATTTATTTTTTCCTCCTGTTTTGTATTTTTATTATTGATATTCCACAATAAGAACCTGACCCACTTATGCAATCAAAGATTGCAAGTGGGTACCCCAGAACCTTGTTGTTTTCAACAATAAAAACAAGGTATAATATTCGCTTATATTATACCCTATTTCTTGCTCCATTTCAACATTTGCATTTCTTATTTAAAATTAATTTCTTTGACGTCGTCTTCAACTAAATAACACATTTCATCATGTACAGAAACATTTTCACTAATCTTATCGACGTCCATTTTTATGTACTTAATTGTCCCATTTGCTAGTACATTTCCGTACAAATCTAAAATAGAAGTTTCTGTTACTGTAAATTTGCTAGTATTCTTTGTTACTATACCTTTTCCAATCAAGTCGACTTCATAAGGAACTGGCTTACGATATTTTGTATCAAGCGAAAATGTAACTCCCCAAGCACTTTCTTCTTGCTCATTTGCCCAAAGAGCACGTAATCCCATTTCATCTAACATTGCTGTGATTAGCCCTCCATGAACTCTTCCTGGATAACTTTGATGTTGCTCTCTATACTTAAATAAAGTCATAACACTACCATCTTCCATATTATAAAATGGCGCTCTTAATCCATATTCATTATCTAATCCACATACCATACACATTTTACTATTATGTTGTTTTCCAACTACCTTCATTTTAAATTCTTCCTTTCTTAATTAAATCGACACAGTTGAAATCGTAATTTTTATAACTAATATCATATCTTACTAAATTTGTCATTACTAGCAAATTTAGTCCATTATCTTTCCGCCTCCAATCACAATATCTTTATAATAAAATACTGCTGATTGTCCCGGAGTTATAGCTCTTTGTGGCTCATCAAGTATTACTTTAATATTTTTACCTTCACGTTTTATAATCGCTTTTGCATTATTAGAAGAATATCTTGTTTTAACATCAACTTCAAGTCCTTCTTCTAATGATCCTTTAGGCTCGTCTGCGTGATAGATTCCAACATTTTTACTAGCGTCGCCGTGTGCCTTAAGAATCTTTCCTTCGTCATCTACTAACAAAAGATTTACTTCATTTACTAAAAATTCTTTTTTGAACAATTCTTCTTTCTCGCCAACTATAACTTGATTTTTTGCTTTATTAAATCCAATAACAAATAGTGGAACTTTGTAAGAAATTCCAAGTCCCTTTCTTTGCCCTATTGTATATCTATATAAACCTTGATGCTTTCCTAAAACCTCACCTTTACTTGTAACAATATCTCCTTCAATCGGTTTTAAGTCAGAATTTTCTTCCAAAAATCTTTTATAATTTCCATCTGGTACAAAGCAAATATCCTCACTATCTGGTTTACTAGCTGTTTTTAAATTATTTTCTCTCGCAATTTTTCTAACTTCATCTTTTGATGAAAATTCGCCTAGTGGAAATATTATTTTTCCAAGCATTTCTTTTGGTAAATTATATAACACGTAACTTTGATCTTTTGGAACATTGTTTGATTTTTTCAAAACATATTTTCCAAACTCATCAGAATACTCCATCTTTGCATAATGACCTGTGGCAATATATTCACATCCAAGTTCTTTTGCCTTTTCATACATAGCACCAAACTTCATATATTTATTACATTCTATGCAAGGGTTTGGAGTTCTTTGGTTTGAATATTCAGAAATAAAATTATCTATTACTTTACATCTAAATTCATCTTTTAAATTATATGTAATATGCGGAATTCCAAGTGAATTACAAACATTTTTTGCATCAATATATGTATTTGTATTGCAACAACTACTTCCTGCAAACAACTCAAGAGTTATGCCAATTACATCATAACCCATATTTTTTAATAGTAGAGCTGATACTGAACTATCAACTCCTCCACTCATTCCTAACAAAACTCTTTTATTTTCCATTTTTCTCTAACAAATCCTCCATAGTATGCCATGCTAAAAGAGCACACTTTACTCTTGCAGGCATATTTGATACATTTCTAAATGCAATAGCATCTTCTAATTTTTCTAATTCTTTTTCATCAGTTATTTCTCTTTTTATCATTTCTATAAAAGTCTTTATAATTTCTTTTGCTTCCTTGATATTCTTTCCTTTTAATGTATCAACCATTACTGATGTTGAAGCTTGAGAAATTGCGCATCCATATCCAGTAAAGGCCATATCTTCTATGATATCACCATCAAGTTTGACTTCAATAGTAATGTCATCACCGCAATTTGGATTATGACCCTTTTCGCAAAAGTCACATGTATCAAGTTTCTTCTTATTATATGAATTCATTCCATGCTCCATTATTATGTCATTATACATCTCGTCCACTTTTATATTCATTCCTTTCTATTGCGTGCTAATGATTATTGCATATTATCTAACTTTCATTGCTAATCTACACACTTTACTTTTTTACAAATCCTTTAAACATATCGTAAACTTTTCTTAAAGAAGATACTAATCTGTCAACATCTTCTTTAGTATTGTATATTGAAAAACTAGCTCTGCAAGTAGAGTCTATCCCCATAAATCTAAGTAATGGTTGAGCACAATGATTTCCTGATCTTACACATACACCATCTGAATCTAAGATACTTGCAACATCATGAGGATGTACTCCTTTTATATTGAAAGAAATAACAGCAGAATGATTTTCTTCATTTGGCGTCATATATAATTCCAAAAAGTCTAGTTTTGACAATTCTTTTCTTGCATATCTCACAAGCTCTTTTTCCATTCTTTCTATTTCATCATAGCCAATCTTTTCAATATAATCCATTGCAGCTCCAAGTCCTACAACACCACCAACATTTTGTGTTCCTGCTTCGAACTTATTTGGTAATGGTGCAAATGTTGTCTCTTGCTCGTATACATATTCTATCATATCTCCACCCATTAAAAAAGGATCCATTTTATTTAATATTTCTTTTTTACCATATAGAATACCTAAGCCAAGAGGTGCAAACATTTTGTGTCCAGAAAAAACTAAAAAATCTGCATCTAATTCTTGAACATCTATTTTCATATGAGGTATGCTTTGTGAAGCATCAACTATAACCACTGCTCCCTTTTTATGAGCATATTTTATAATTTCTTTTATATTATTAATTGTACCTAAAACATTTGAAACATGAGTAATTCCTACAATCTTTGTTTTATCAGTAATCTTGCTTTCAATCTCCTCTTTAGTTAGTTCATACTCATCATTTATATACATATATTTCAATTTGCTTTCAGTTTTTCTTGCAACAAATTGCCAAGGAACTAAATTAGAATGATGCTCCATTATAGAAATAACAACTTCGTCATCCTTTTTCACATTATTTAAACCATAAGAATATGCAATTAAATTTAAACTTTCACTAGCATTTTTTGAAAAGATAATTTCTTCTGGATATCTAGCATTTATAAATTTTGCTATTCTTTTTCTAGTATTTTCATATTCTTCAGTTGATTCAACACTTAATGAATAAGCTCCCCTATGTGGGTTTGCATTTTTGTTGTTATAATATTTTTGAATCTCATCTAAAACGTATTTAGGTCTTTGTGAAGTTGCTCCACTATCTAAATACACTATATCTTTATCATCAAAAATTGGAAAATCTTTTTTTATTTCTTCAACATTCATTAATTCAATCTCCTATCAATCTCTTTTAATATTTCTTCTTTAATTTCTTCATCTTTTATTCTTTCAATTATCTTGTTAAAATTAGACTTTACAATCAATTTAACTGCCTCTTTATAACTCAATCCTCTACTCATTATATAAAATAAAGATTTTGAATCAACTTTTCCTGAAGCAGTAGAATGATTCCCTTCGACGTCGTCTTCGGTACAAAGAAGCATTGGCAAAGCAATTGATCTCGCTGTATCTGATAATAATAAACAGAATTCGTTTTCATCTCCTTTTGCTTTTTTACAACCTTTTTTAAAATCAATTGTACCTTTAAAATTCTTTTTACAATTTTCTCCTAAAGCTCCTTGAACATCTATATCTATATTAGCTTTTTCTCCCCTAACTTCTGCTATATAATTTAAATCTTTAATTTCGTTTTCTTTTCCCAAATAAATTGTTTTTAAATCATTGTTAGAATTTTCTCCTAAAATATTTGAATAATAATTGGTTACACTTGTTTTTCCACCTAAATCAATAATTGTATACTTAAGTTTAGAGTCTTTAAAAAGTTCATTTTCCATTGCTTCAAAATTGTTGGATTCACTATTTAACATATTGACAATTGCAACATTCAACTTGCAACCTTCATTTACAATAGTCCTAATTATTCCATTGTGAAAACATTTTTTATCTGTGTTAGATTTATATTCGATAATTACATTAGCGTCTTTATTACCAATGATTTCAATTTCATTTATAAGTTCCGTATTTTCGTCATCAAAATCATAAATTATTTTTATTAAGTCTTTGCTATTCTTTGTTTCAATTTTTACTTTATGATTAGCATTTTCAGAAACATTTTTTTCTAGGATTTCGCCATTTCCATAGGTAAGTTTTTTACTAATAACATCATTGCTTGATTCTTTTACATTGGTAATTTCAATACTTTTAAAAATCTTTGAATTTTTAGGGATCTTTATATCTGTTAATTTAATATTATTAATACCAAAATTTCTTGATGTTCTAATTGGTGTTTCATTAACTTTAATATTCATTATCCTATACTCCCTTCTAATTCTAGATTTATTAAATTATTCATTTCCACAGCATATTCAACTGGCAACTCTTTTGATATTGGATAAGCAAATCCTCTAACTATCATTGCTTTTGCGTCTTCCTCAGAAAGGCCTCTTGACATCAAATAAAATATTTCTTTATCGCTAATTTTTCCGATTTTGGCTTCATGTGAAAATGTAACTTCATCAGTTCTAATGTCATTAACTGGAATTGTATCTGATCTTGAAATGTCATCTAACATCAATGATTCGCAAGATACACTACACTTAGAATTTTTAGCATTTTCAGCAATTCTGACTAAAGCTCTATATGTGCAAGAGCCACCATCTTTAGATATAGATTTTGAATTTACCAATGATGATGTATTTTTACCATTATGAATTACCTTAAATCCTGTATCTAGATTTTGGCCTTTTCCTGCAAAAGTAATTCCTGTATATTCTGTTTTAGCATTATCTCCGTTTAGAATGCTCATAGGATAAAGCATTGAAACCTTAGAGCCAAATGAACCAGTAACCCAATCTATTTGTGCATCTTTTCCAACAATAGCTTTTTTAGTATTCAAATTCATCATATTTTTTGACCAATTTTCGATTGTTGAATACCTTAAATATGCTCCGTCTTTTACATATAATTCAACACAACCAGCATGTAAATTGACTTTATTGTACTTTGGAGCACTACATCCTTCAATAAAATGAAGACTTGCCCCTTCATCAACAATTATCAATGTGTGCTCAAATTGGCCTGACTCTGGAGAATTTAATCTAAAATATGATTGTAAAGGAATATCGACTTTCACTCCTTTAGGCACATATACAAAAGAGCCTCCAGACCAAACCGCTGCATGAAGTGCAACAAACTTGTGGTCATTTATTGGAACACATTTCATAAAATGTTCTTTTACTATTTCAGGATACTCTCTCACTGCTGTTTCCATATCTGTATAAATAACTCCTTGTTTTAAAAGGTCCTGTTTAATGCTGTGATAAACTACTTCTGAATCGTATTGAGCTCCAACTCCTGCAAGAGATTTCTTTTCGGCCTCTGGGATTCCCAATTTATCAAAAGTGTTTTTTATATCTTCTGGAACATCATCCCAACTAGAATTTAACTCAGTCTTAGGTTTAACATAAGTTGCGATATCATCCATTTTCAACTCTGATAAATCTGGTCCCCATGTTGGAAGTTCTAATTTTTGATACATTTCTAATGCTTTAAGTCTTATTTCTCTCATCCAATCTGGATCATTTTTTTGCTTAGATATTTCCTCAACAATTTTTCTACTTAAACCTTTTTGAATTTTGAAATCATAGTTGTCCGCATTTTTTATATCATATATATTTCTATTTATATCATCAACTTTAGTTTTCAATTTTCTATCCTCCTTAGGCTTTTTTGTATTTTGCAAAACCTTCTTTTTCAATTTCTTTTACAAGTTCTGCACCACCTGTTGTAACAATTTTTCCATCTATCAAAACATGAACATAGTCAACTTTAAGGCTATTTAGTATTCTCATGTTGTGAGTTATTATCAAAACTGAATTTTCATCAGATTTATACATGTTAATTCCTTTAGAAACAGTCTTTACTGCATCAACATCTAGACCTGAATCTGTTTCATCTAAAATTGCAAGTTTAGGATTTAATACAAGCATTTGCAGAATTTCGTTTTTCTTTTTCTCTCCGCCAGAAAAGCCAACATTTAAATTTCTGTTTATCAATTTAGGATTCATGTTTAATTCTTCCATATATTCTTCTACTTCTTTTTTAAATTCAAACACCTTTACCGCTTTACCTGTTACTTTATTTCTTGCAACCTTTAAGAAATTCATTGTAGAAATTCCAGGTATTTCTTCTGGAGATTGAAAAGACATAAAAATTCCCTTTTTCGCTATTTTATCAGTAGAAACATTATTTATATTTTTTCCTTCAAACTCAACTTTTCCACTAACTTTTGTATATTCAGGATTATTTAATATCACATTTGCAAGAGTAGATTTTCCTGC
>CANQPF010000030.1 GCA_947625665.1 uncultured Clostridia bacterium
AATAGAAGATTCAGATACTCCTAATTGTTCTACTATAATATCTTTTACTTTTTTTAATACTTCTTCTGAACTCATTATTCGAGTTCACCTCCTCTCAAGTTTGCTTATATCTTTTGGTTCCTTCTTTAAAATACATACATCATTTATAATATATGTTATTACTTTTGTCAAGTAAATTTAAAAATTATTTTTTCTTTTGTACTGAATGTTCAAATTTATTATTTTTCCTCATTTTTTTTAGATTGTTCAAACGCTTCTTTCATCTTGTCTACAGCTTTATTTTCTACAAATTTTTCTGCTTGAATAATTGTATATTCAAATAAAAGTTCATCACTACTTCCATGAGCTTTTACTACTGGTTTTTTTACTCCTAAAAATAAAGCTCCTCCATATGATTTATAATCTAATGTTTTAGAAAATCTTTTTATTGCCGGTAATGTTGGTACTGCCGCTATTTTTGAGATAATATTCTTTTTTAAATTTTCTTCTAGTGTAGCTTTTACAAGTTTTCCAACTCCTTCTGTTGTCTTTAAAAATACATTTCCTGTAAATCCATCTGTTACTATTGCATCTACATCTCCTGAAAAAGCGTCTCTTCCTTCTACATTTCCAATAAAGTTTATTCCAAGTTCTTCTGACTTTTCTTTAAGTAACTCATAACTTTCTCTTACTAATTCATTTCCTTTTGTTTCTTCAGTCCCTATATTCAATAGCCCTATTCTTGGACTTTCTATTTTATATGTATTTTTTAAATATATACTTGACATTTGTGCGAATTGTAATAAATTTAGAGGCTTACAATTTGTATTTGACCCTGCATCTATTAATAATAATTGACTATGATAAGCTGGCAATATTCCTGCTAGTGCTGGTCTATCAACCCCCTTTATTCTACCTACCAACAATGTTGCTCCAGTTAATAAAGCTCCAGAATTTCCGGCAGATATAAATACATCTCCTTCATCTTCTTTTAACATTCTAAATCCAACTACCATTGATGAGTCTTTTTTATGTCTTATTGCTAGTGTTGGTGTATCGCACATTTCTATTGTTTCAGTTGCATTTTTGATTTTTAATCTACTTGATACTTCTTCTATTTCTTTACCAACAAATTGTTTTACTTTTTCTCTTATTACTTCTTCTTTTCCTACTAACACTACTTCTGCTTTAACTTTATTTATAGCGTTTATTGCACCTTTTATATTAGCATCTGGTGCGTTATCTCCACCCATTGCATCTAATATTATTTTCATGTATGTTTTCCCTCCAAGTTCTACTAACTAATTATATTTCTAGTATTTATATTTTATTATTGTTTGATAAAAAAAGCAATAGAAAAGATAAAAAGTTTGTTATTCTTTAAAAATAACAAACTTTTTTAGCTATTTACTGTATAATTTTACGTTTTTTTATAATTTTTTTAACAATCAAACTTATAACTATTAAAACTACTAATATACCTAGTAATATTAAAGAATAATCTTTTAGTCTTGTATTTATTGATACTATCACATTTGCAGAACTATAATTATTTGTATTTCCCATTATTTCTTTTACATTACTTTCTGTTACCATAGTATCTCCATCATATTCTACTATTCTCTGATCTGCTTCTTCACTTGATATTAACATCGTTTCTAAAGGATTGTCTCCCATCAATTCTGACGCAGATCCGATTAGTCCTAATTGAATTGTTTTGCTTGATCCTGCTTTTACCGTTCCAAAATTATCACACACTAAAGCATCTTCACCTAAATCTTCCCAATTTGCTTTACTCTCTGGAACTACACTTAATGTGTCTGGTATATTAACTATTATTTCTTCAACTCTTCCATCTGCATTACCTCTATTAGAAACTTCTATGTTGAAAACTACTTCTACATCCGTAATATCAACCTTTTTTCTAAGCACCTCTATTTTAGCCATTTTTTTGTTTCTTGAAGAAATTCGATTTTGTTGTACAGTATCTGATATCTGCACTATGTTACTAATTGTTCCTTCTATTGACAAATCCGAATAACTTATTTTTATAGGTAAAATTCCATTTTCTGCTTTTTGTAATTCTTCAGAAGATGATGAATTTTTAGCAAAGATTTTTGATGTAGCTATTCTTTCTATAATATCACTATCTTTACTAAATACTAAAATAAGCAGAGCTACTATAATAGCAATGAAAATACTTAAAATAATTAATAATTTCCTTTTTTTCATGTCTTGCTCCCTTTCTTTTATTTTTTCAAGAGGAATTCAAAATTTTGAATTCCTTTTGAAAAATTTAACTATGGTATATTTTAGAATGTTATTTCTTGACTTTTAACTTCTACCTTATTTCCATACAAATCTTGAACAACAAATGTTGCCGTATATGTATGTCCTGCCTGAAGATTGTGGAAGTATCTTCTTTCTACATATCTACCTGTCTTGGCTCCTGCCTCTGGAGATTGGTCGTAAATAACATGTGTTGTTGATGTCTGTTGTCCTGTTTGTGCATCAGTAACTTTACCTACACTCCATACCCCTGTTTGATAGTGCGCTAATCCACTTGTATCATCTGCGGCATCGGCAGTTATTGTTACCATTCCTGTCTCTTGTCCACAATTAGGACAACTTACCTTTCCTCCAGGTATGAATGTAATATTTCCTATAATTCTAGGTTGGTCGTTATCTACGTTTGAAAAACTCTTTGTTAAATGTGATATATTTCCAACTAGGTCCTTCGCATATAATGTATAAGTTCCATCATTCCAGTAATTTAACCAACTGTATGTTACATCATTATATATTTTACCTCCATTTTCTTTTGTTAAGTCTTGCCAATCATACTCTGCAGGTCTAGTTCCTTCTAGCTTATTTTTAATTCCAGCAATTCCTGATTTTTCATCCCTAATGTTCGTCTTTATTGTACTTTCTTCAAGTTCCATACTTAATATTGTTGGAGGTGTCACATCTACATTTGTTATATGTAATGTTGATACTAATGTTGTTCCACCTTTTGTTGTACGAGCATATACAGTTTTCCCTTCTTGATTTACAGTAAATCCCTGTGAATATGTTTGCCAGTCGCCTTCTTTTCCTGTAAGACTATATTCTGTTACCGCATCTGCTGAAGAATCATGTTCAATTGTTACCATAACTTGTTGTGACCAATCTTTTGTATTTAAATTTATTTTAGGAGCATTAAATGGTGCTTCTATTAAGTCCCACGTGTTATCTTCTTTTTGTTTTCCTGTTACTCCACTCTTTAACCTTATTACTGGTCTTAGTCCACCATTATATCCCCTATTATTATCATCTAATAATGATAATTCAGAAATGCTTCCAAATGCTTCCATTCTGTATATTCCAGGATATTTATATTTTGTACTAGAATCTGTAGGTGCTGGTGATGATATCCAATAGTAACTACATTTTGACATATTCGTTATAGCATATAATTTATCTTTTATTGTATTTATAGTAGTCTTATTTGTACCGTTAAATAAGTATCCTCCATCATTTGCTGTAAGTTCTACTTGTGAGTATGGATCATCTGGATTCCTACGTTTATAGCTTTCTGTCAAAAGTTCTATTGTAGGACTTGCTATAACCTCTTCTCCAAATTTTCCTTTAAATCCTTCCCAATTACTTGTGTCTAACAAGTCTGATAAAAATAATACGTTATAGTTAGTTGAATTGTTTTTATTAAATTTTGTTAAATATTTATCCATAAATACAGATCCTATATTACTTAAATTAGTTCTTGGTAATGTCTGCCAACCAAAGTAATAATCTCCATTTGTTCTCATTGTATCTGTCACTGCTTCTGGCAATTTAGTCGCAGGTAAATAATCTTCTAATATTAAGTATATATATTCACCATCATAATGATAAACCATCCAATCATTTGAATAATCATTATCTCCATTTACATCTACATCATAATTTACGTAATCTCCATATGTCTCAGGGTCTCCTAACTCATATGTATTCCATACTGCATATATTGTTTTATTTTCATTTATTTCAACTTCTTCTCCTCCTGTATAATCTGTTCCCATTGCAGTTCCTGCTATATTACTCCATCCTGCAAACTTTCTTTTTTCCCTTGTTGGTCTCTGTTGACTTATTGTGATTTTAGCACTTACTTCTTTCAAGTCATTTTTATATACAGTTCCTGTTTGTACTTCTGGAATATCATTTACATTTCCTTCAAAGTTTTTGTCATATGTTAACGTTACTTCTTTTGTAAATACTGCATGATATACTGTGTTCTTATCTAATTTTTCTGTCTCTTTATCTATTAAATCTCCATCTGGATCTGTATCTCCTTTTGTCCATCCTATAAATGTTGTCCATCCTTCTAGTACACTAGGGTCTGGTATATCAAATTCATTACCTACTGTTGTTCCATCTGATGAAACTTTTAATTCTTTTTGTAATGTCTTCTCTCCTGTTCCATCATTATATCTATATGTAGGAGTATATGTGTATGACATGTAATATTTTTTACTCTCTGTTAAATGTGCTTTTCCATTTAATTTTACTGCTGTTTCATTTATTGTTGATTCTGAATTATTTGCTGTTGTATCTTCTGTATCTGGAGCAGTAGATGTTGACCAAAATCTTGGTTTTACATTCTCTTGGTCTATTGTAATATTTTCTGTTGTTCCTAACTCTACTTCTACTGGTATTATTTTTATTTCATTTCCATATACTGTTTTTGTTATATCTGATTCCATTTTTGTCGTATCTGGATATATATATCTTTCCACTGTTATTTGAGTTGACCATTTTGGATGATATTCGTCATCTTTTCCTGGCACTTCTGTTTCTGGGTCTATTATTTCTTGTGTTGGGTCATCTCCTTTTGTCCATCCTTCTAATGTCCATTCATGGTCTTCATCTGGCTTCTTTGGATTTTCTGGTAATTCTAATCCGCCCTTTGGTACTACTTCTTTTCTTCCATCTGGTTTAACTTCTACTTCTACTTCTTTATCTTGCAAGTCCCCATTTTCATCTGGAATTTTTATTTTTGTCTTATATGAATATATCATATAATATTGTTCATTTTCTGTTAATGATACTGTTCCATTTGGTTCTATTCCTTCTTCTGGATTCTCTATATCTGTTACCCATTTCTTTGGTATTCCTGTTTGCTCATCAACATCAATCTCAGTCGTTGTTCCTAAATTAACTTGTGCTGGTACTATTTTCTTTTTGTTTCCATATACTTTTTCTGTTAAATCTGGTTGCATCCTTGTTGTATCTGGGTATATGTATCTTTCTATTATGATATTTCTTGACCATTTTGGATGATATTCATCACCCTCTTTTGGTATCTCTGTTTCTGGGTCTATTGTTTCTTGTGTTGGGTCATCTCCTTTTGTCCATCCTTCTAATATCCAATCATGTTCATCATCTGGTTCTTTTGCATTTTCTGGTAAATTCAATTTTCCTTCTGTAACAACTTCTTTTTCTCCATCCGGTTTAACTTCTACTTCTATATCTTTTTCTTGTAAATCTCCATTTTCGTCTTCCACTTTTACTTTTACAGTATATGAATATATCATATAATATTGCTCATCTTCTGTTAGTGAAACTGTTCCATTTGGTTCTATTCCTTCATCTGGACTCTCTATGTCTGTTACCCATTTTTTTGGTGTTCCTGTTTGTCCATCAAGATCAATCTCAGTTGTTGTTCCTAAATCAAATTCAGCTGGTACTATTCTTACGTCATTTCCATATATCGTCTTTGTTAAGTCTGGTTCCACCTTTGTTGTATTTGGATGTACATATCTTTCTACTTTTATTTGTGCTGTCCATTTTGCATGATATTCGTCATCTTTTCCTGGCATTTCTGTTTCTGGATCTATAACTTCCTGTGTTGGATCATCACCTTTTGTCCATCCTTCTAACTTCCAATCATGTTTTTCGTCCGGTTTCTTTGGATTTTCTGGTAATTCTAGTCCACCACCTGGAACTACATCCTTTTCTCCATTTGGTTTTACTTCTATTTCTATGTCTTTTTCTTGTTTTCCTCCACTTTCGTCTGGTACTGTTGCTTTAGTATTATATGAATATATCATATAGTATTCTTCATTTTCTGTTAGTGAAACTATCCCGTTTGGTTTTATTCCTTCATCTGGATTATTCATATCTGTTACCCATTTCTTTGGAGTAGCTTCATTTCCATCAACATTGATATCTTGCGTTGTTCCTAAATTAACTTCTACTGGTATTATTTTTATTTCATTTCCATATACTTTCTTTGTTATATCCGGATCCATTTTTGTTACATCTGGATAGATATATCTTTCTACCTTTATATCTCTTGACCATTTTGGATGATACTCATCACCCTCCTTTGGTATCTCTGTTTCTGGATTTATTGCATCTTGTGTTGGGTCATTTCCTTTCGTCCAACCTTCTAATGTCCACTCATGACTATCATCTGGTTTTTTCGTATCTTCTGGTAAATGTAATCTACCTTCTGGAACAACTTTTCTTTCTCCATCTGGTTTTACTTCTACTTCTACGTGTTTTTCTTCTATCTCTCCTGTTGAATTTGGCACTTTTATCTTTACTGTATATGAGTATATCATATAGTATTGTTCATTTTCTGTTAATGATACTATTCCATTTGGTGCCGTTCCTTCATCTGGATTTTCGATGTCTGTTACCCATTTCTTTGGTGTTGCTGTTTGCTCTTCTATTGTTATTTCGTCCGTTGTTCCTAAATTAACTTGTGCTGGTAGTATTTTTTTATCATTTCCATATACCTTTTCTATTAAATTAGGTTCCATCTTTGTTGTATTTGGATGTATATATCTTTCTACTATTATCTCTCTTGACCATTTTGGATAATATTCGTCATTTTCTTCTGGTATTTCTGTTTCTGGATCTATTATTTCTTTCGATGGATCATTTCCTTTTGTCCACCCTTCTAGTTTCCACTCATAGTCATCATCCGGTTTCTTTGCTTCTTCTGGTAACTCTATTCCTTTGTTTTTGCCTTCTTCAGATTTAGGTAATTGCTTTCCACCATCTGGTTTTGTTTCTACTTCTACTTCTTGTTCTTGTAATTCTCCTCCTTCATCTTGTACTTTTACTTTTACATTATATGTATAAATCATATAATATTCTTGGTCTTGAATTAGTGAAACTGTTCCTTCTAATTCTACCTCTTGCGCACTTTCGTCATATCCTGTTACCCATTTCTTTGGTGTTGCCTGCTTTTCTCCAATTGAAGTTTCATTTGTTGTTCCTAAATTAAATTCTGCTGGTACTATTGATTCTTCACTAGTACTTCTATATGCTATTCCTTTTAATGGGTCATCTTTTGGATGTGTATTTAAATATATGTTTCTTGTTACTGTTACTTCTTTCTTATATACAGGATAAATTGGTGTTTCAGGGTCTACTTTGAAATCTGGATCTGTTGGATCTACCCAATTTTCAAGGTTTGATGGATCTTCTGGGTCTGTTGTCCATACATCACGTCCTTCTTGTATTCCATTTCCTGGTTCTTCTTTTCCTGTTCCTTTCTCTTTTTCCCATCCTTCCTCTTTCAAATCTTCTGGTATTTCCTCTTCAGGATTTTCCATACCTTTTCTTTCTTCTTCACCATTAGTATTTACATATACTTCTTCATATATAGTTCCTTTTGAACCACCTGGTTTTGTAAATTCATGTGAATCTACATATTTATATGACATGTAATACTTCGTATCTTTTGTTAAGTGTGCTACTCCATTTAATGCTACTGTTTCTTCATTTATTGTTTTATCTGAATTATTCGCCGTTGTGTCTTCAATATATGGTTTTGTAAGTGTTGACCATAATCTAGGTTCTGCTTCTTTTCCATTTATTTGTACACTCGGTGCTGTTTCTAGATTTACTTCTACTGGTTCTATTTCTATGTCATTTCCATATATCTTCTTTGTTAAGTCAGGCTCTAATTTTGCTGTATTAGGATAAACATATCTTTCTACTAATAGTTGTCTTGACCATTTTGGATGATATTCATCTCCATCTTCTGGTATCTCTGTTGTAGGATCTATTACCTCTTCAGTTATATCGTCTCCTTTTGTCCATCCTTCCAACGTCCAGTTAGTGTTTTCATCTGGTTTCTTTGTATTTTCTGGCAATTTTAATTCTCTTTTTCCACTCTCATCTGGTGCTAACTCTTTTTCACCATCTGGCTTAACTTCTATTTCTATATTTTCATCTTGTAAATCTCCATTTTCATCTGGTACTTGTATCTTTACTGTATATGTGTATATCATATAATATTCTTCATCTTGTGTTAATGAAGCTATTCCGTCTAATTCTACTTCTTGCACATCTTCATCATAACCTGTTACCCATTTTTTAGGTGTTCCTACTTTTCCTTCTGTATTTATATTTTTAGCTGTTCCTAAATTTATTTTTGCTGGTATTACACTTGAATCTTCTACACTTCTATATGCAATTCCACTTAATGGGTCATCTGCTGGATGTGAATTTAAATATATATTTCTTGTTACTGTTATTTCCTTTTTATATACTGGATATATTGGTGTTTTAGGATCTACATTAAATTCAGGATCTGTTGGGTCTACCCAATTGTCAGGATTTGATGGGTCTGTTGGATCTGTTGTCCACACATCTTTACCTTCTTCTATTCCATTTCCTGGCTCTTCTTTTCCTGTTCCTTTTTCTTTTTCCCATCCTTCTTTTTCTAAATCTTCTGGTACTTTATTATCATCTCCTGGAATTTTTGTTTCTCCAGTTTTCTTTTCTCCGTCGCTACTTACATTAACATCTTGCTCTGCCTCTCCTTTTGTTCCATCTGGTTTTATATATGGAATCTTTGCCTTATATTTGTATGACATATTATATGTTTCATCTTCTGTTAATTTTACTGTTCCATTTAATGGTATTGCTTTACCTTCATTTCCATTGATTTCTTCATCTTCAATATCTAAACCATTTGAAATAGACCAAAATCTTGGTACTGCATTATATCCATCTATCTCTACACTAGATGTCGTTCCTAAATTTATTTCTGCTGGTACAATATAATTTTTATCAACACTTCTACATGCATATCCCTTTAAAGGATCATCTGCTGGATGTGTATTTAAATATATATTTCTTGTTACTGTTACTTCTTTTTCATATACTGGATATAATTTAGTATTTTCATCTTTCTTATAATCAGGGTTTGTTGGATCTACCCATTTGTCTGGGTTTGTTGGATCTGTTGGATCTGTTGTCCATATATCTTTGTCTTTTTCTATTCCATTCGTTCCATCACCTTTTTTCTTTCTCCATCCATCTTTTTCTAAATCCTCTGGTTCTTCATCTTCATATTTTGGAACATCTACATCTTTGTCATCACTACTATTTTTGTCTGAATTATCCTTTTTATCTTCTTTTATTGCATCTTTTCCTTCTATATCAAATGTTTCTATTACAGTTCTATCTTCTAAGTTCTGTTTTACCCATTTCTTTTGAGTAACTTCTAATTCTAAATCTATATCTATATAATCAACTTTATTTTCTGTAATCCCTTTTATTATGCTTTTATCACCAGATTCAAAATTAAATATCTCAGTCTCAACTACGCCTTCTTTCTTTTGTTTCCATCCATATTCTTCATTTATTTCACTATCTTCTAAATATTTTAAACCTTCTGGGATATAGTTTTTAACTTTTTGTACATATCCTCCACCATAACCTTCATTAAATACTCTTATCGTAATTTTGATTATGTCTCCATATCTTATTTTTTCTTTTGAAGAAATATTTTTATATCTAACCTTTTTATTTACAACTTTAGCTTGTACATTATCTGCTGGCTCTTCATTTACATCACTTACAAATGGCTCTATATGTAATTTAGGTTGTGGAGATCTTTTTATCTCAACTAGTATATCATCCATATTTGGTTGAATAAGCTCATAGTTGTCAATGTCCTCTCCTTCTAACGTTATGTCTGCTATTGAAACCTTCCATTTTCCTGTATGTCTACTTTCAGCTTTTCCCGTTTTTGGAATTATAGCTTTTACGTCTTCTCCTTCTACTATGTATTGAAGTTCTCCTCCTTCTATTTCAACTATATCTGATCCATCATAATTCTTAGTCTTTCCTTTTAACTTTCCTACCGTTATTTTTCTTTTCGTGATTGTAACATGTACGTCTTCTTTCAATGGTTGAATTAATTTATAGTTTTTAGCTTCTTCTCCTTTTAATTTGATTTCTGAAATACTAACGTCATATTCTCCTATATCTTTATTATCAATTTCACCAGTTTTAGGTAAAATAAATTCTACTTTTCCATTATCTATTTCTTCTACATCTATTAATTCTCCACCTTTTAACTCAACTATCTTTGTTCCGTTATATTCCCTGTCAGTTGCCGTGATTCCTGTTATTGTTATTTCTTTTGGCGTTATTTCTACTTTAACTTCACCTTCTGATGGTTGTGTTATTTCGTAATTTTCAGCTTCTTCTCCTGTTAACTCTATTTCTGGAATTGTTACATTGTGAATTCCTACATCTTTACTGTCTATTGTTCCTATTGTAGACATTTTATAATCAACTTTGTTTTTGTCTACTTCTTCTATTCCTACTAAAGTTCCTCTGTTTATCTCAACTTCCGTTTTTCCATTATATACTCTATTTGTAGCTGTTATCCCCTTTACTCTTACTCCTCCTTCTGATGGATCTGATGGGTCTTGTCCTGGATTCTGTCCTGGGTCTTGTCCTGGTACTATACTTTTTTTCTTTGTTATTTCTACTTTAATAGCATCTTCTGCTGGCTGAATTAATCTATAGTTCTTTGCTTCTTCTCCTGTTAATGTTATCTCTGGAATTGTTACATTATATTTCCCTACGTTCTTATTCGGTATCGTTCCTGTTTCTGGTAAATTAAATCCAACCTTTCCTTTATCAATTTCTTCTACTCCAACCAACTTTCCACCTTGGATTTGTACTATTTTAGTTGCATTATATTCTCTGTTAACTGCTGTAACTTCTTCTATTGTTATATCTTTTTGTGTTATCTCCACTTTTACCTCATCTGGTTCTGGCTGTGTTACTGTATAATTTTTAGCTTCTTCTCCTGTTAGCACTATTTCTGGAATTGCTACATTATGAATTCCTACATCTTTGCTTTCTGATGTCCCTGTCGTTGATAATTCATAATCTACTTTGTCTTTATCTACTTCTTCTATTCCTACTAGTGTTCCTCTATTTAATTCAACTTCAGTTTTTCCATTATATACTCTACTTGTAGCTGTTATTCCTTTTACTCTTACTCCTCCAAATGTTGGATCTGTTGGATCTTGCGTCGTTGTCTGCTTTGGTGTTATATCAACTTGCACAGCATCTTCTGCTGGATGTGCTAATTTATAGTTTTTTGCTTCCTCTCCTTCTAATGTTATTTCTGAAATTATTACGTTATAATGTCCTACATTTTTATTTAATGTATTTCCTGTTTGCGGTAAATTAAATGTCACTTTTCCTTTATCTATTTCTTCTATTCCTACTAAAGCTCCGCCTTTTACTTCTACTACATCTGTTCCATTATATTCTCTATTAGTAGCTGTAATTCCTTCAATCGTTATGTCCTTCTGAGTTATCTCAACTTTAACTTCATCTGCTGCTGGTTGTGTTATTTCATAATTTGAAGCTTCCTCTCCTGTTAACACTATTTCAGGTATTGCTACATTACGCTGTCCTACATCTTTACTATCTGCTGTCCCTATTAAAGCCATTTCATAATCTACTTTATCTTTATCTATTTCTTCTATTCCTACCAAAGTTCCTCTATGTATTTCAACATCTGTTGTCGCATTATATTGCCTGTCCGTCGCTGTTATTCCTATTACCCTTACATTTCCAGCTGCCGGGTATGAAGGATCTCCTCCTCCCCCTGGTGTAATAGCTCGTTTTTTAGTTATTTCTACTTGTACTTCTTCTGGAGTTGGTTGTATTAAATTATAGTTCTTAGCCTTTGTTCCTTCAAGAGTTATTTCTTCTATTGTAACATTATATTTCCCTACATTTTTATTTGGTATTGTTCCTGTTGATGGTAATACAAAATTAACATCTTGCAAATCACTATCTTCTACTCCTACTAAATGTCCTCCTTCAAGCTCTACTATTTTCGTTCCATTATATTCTCTATCTTTTGCTACTATATCTTCTATTGTTATATCTTTTGGCGTTACTGTAAATACCCCTGTTCTTCCTGTATTATATTCATGACCTTCATATTCTACCTTTAAGTCATAATTATATGTCCCTACTTCAACTGGTTTCGTTTTACTAGCATTATAATATTCAACAATAGTTGCATCTTGTGGATTACTATATGTTACTTTCTGTTCTCGTGAATTATATATTTCAGTTTCTTTTGTAACTTCTAATCCTTCTATTAAATCACATATTGGACAAGAATCTAAACTTGTTGAATAAACAGGATGCTCTAAACCTGCTGTACACTCCTGATATATATTGTTTACTACAATATTTTCTTCGTGTATATTTCCTGCAACATCTTCAACTTCTAAACTATATGTACCGTTTTTGTCAATTTGATATTGCGTTGTTTCAGTTCCTTCTAATTTATGTCCGTCTACTCTTACTTCTTTTACTCCTGAAAGACTATCTGATGAATTTATTGTTATACTTATTGGGTTAGTTGTAATATTTTCAAAATCTCCAACTATCTGTACTGTTGGTTCAGAATGGTCTATATGATATATTCCAAGAACTCTATCACCACTTGCATTATTGTCATTATCCCAACCTTGTATATGCAAATATTTATTTCCTTCTTGCGTTATTGATATATCATCTTCTGCTTGAGGAATTTCACTTTCCCATTGAGCTGGTGTTTCTTGAGAATCTGTAATAGCATATTTAAAACCTCTAAACAAACTTCCTCCTGCATCTGTAAATTGTAAATGAACTGTTTCATTTTGTTTCCAATCACAATTCATTGGTTCAGCTAGAACCTCTGGTGGCGTTTCATCATTAGTAACTGTAAATTTTCTACTAAATCTTTCTGATTTTTTATTAGAATTATTTGTTACTGTTAAATATATTCTATACTCTCCTATTTCTCTATTTCTAAAATCAGTTATAGGTTGTGTTGTAGTTTCTTTCTTACTCCCATCTTTCCATAATTCCCACTCATATTTGCTTATAGTTCCTCCTGCAGGATCATAAGAAGAGTCTTTTACTTCTAGTTTTTCATATTTTGTTATTGTATCAGACTTCAAATTGAACATTGCAACTGGTAATGCTGAAGTATCTTTAGTTATATATTTTGTTACAGGATAACTCCATGCTCCTTGATGATCTTTAGCTCTTAATTGTATTATATATGTTTTAGCTGGATCTATTGTAGTTAATTTTTGATTTGTCCATGAAGATGAATCCATAGTTTTATATTTCCATTCTACTTCATCAATTCCATCATTATTACTATATTCATCTAAATCATAAGATGTACTTTCTAGATCTACAGAATTATCACTAACAGTCATATTCATTTCAGCAACAGGTCTTCTGTGCACATAAAGATATTCAGGATTTATACTCTGATCTTGATATGTTATTTTATATTTACCAGTTTTATCAAATTTTTTTATCATATCATTTGTATATATTCCTGCTTGTGAAAATTGCCCCATGTTATGTTCATAATATTTATAATCATGTTCAACTTTCCACTTTCCTTGTGTCCACTTATCATCTTTTGAGTTCGTATCTATTCCCTCTGGAGTAACTTTCATACTCAGAGGCTCATCTATCAATATAGTATTCGTATAGTTTTGTAAATCTAATATAGATTTAATATATTCTGCAGTTTGCTTCATTGACTCAGCAGAATTTGTATTGTTTATAAATTTTCCATTTTTATTATTATTTTCAACTATTTCTTGCATTTGATTTTGATTTTTGCTATTTCCCCAACCTACATAATATATATTCTCATTTAATAACCTTGTTATTAATTCACTTAACGCAGTTTGTGAACTACTCAACTCTTGATTTTCATAATCCTCTATATATACTAATATTTTATATGCGTTATTTCTCCAATCTGGTTGACTTAAAACTTCTTTGAAACTTTTTACTGTAGCTGATTTTAAATTTATATTTTGTAATTTAAATTCTCCAAAATTATCACAGCCATGACTATAATGATCGGAGAAAAATCCGTAACCATTTCCGATATTTTGCGTTTGATCTTCTGGAATATTATAAACAAATTCCGAATCACCCCCAGTATATCCAGTACCACTAACTTTTATCTGTGTATCAGAAGCAGATACTTTTAGCTGTCCTGAAGTAGAAATTTTTACTTCTTTAACAAAAGTTTTTGTCATATTAGAATTATTATTTCCATCATAATTAAAAGTCCATAATGCACCATTTTTACCACTATTACCTTGATATTCTGACCTTGACGGATTATTAAAGCTTAACATATATCCTGTTAATTGATTTGATCCAATTTTTTTTACTCTAAGTAGCATACCTGCAGCATTAAAACTATCCCCAAAATTAATATTATAACTAAAATTAAATTCTTGCTCTTGATTTCCTTCTGGGATAATCCACATTGCATTTTTTCCAGGTTTATCATGATTTCCAACAAACGTTACATCTTTTCCACTACTTCCAATAGTAATATTTCCTATTGTTCTATCAAGGTCTTGCTCCCAACTAAATGAGTTTTTTAGGTCTACAGTCTGTGCATCGATAGCTTTTACTTGTACATCTTCTGTACTTACATTTACATTTTGTAATTCTTCTTTTATATCTTTTTCAAAACTATCTACATTCGTCAATGTTCTTGACTTAGCTAAAACGATATCTACTTTAGGCTTTGAAAATATTTCTACTTTAACCTCTTCATCAGCTCTAGACTGCCTAAAAATCCCATCAGAAAATAAAGTAATCTGTAAAACAATTACTAATATTAAACTAAATATTAACTTTGCAATTCTTTTAGTTTTGTTTTTCACTTTAATCCTCTCCATATAGATTATTGATAGGCATCCTTTACAATGGTCGCTAATTTCTAACTTATTTATATAAATTTCCCGTTTATATAATATTAGCACCTAGAAAGATACGTTTCAATATATGAAAAAGCTCTCAATTTTTTATCAATCAAAACGTCATAGGGAAGTAATCTCTTGCGTTTTTATACTACTTCTTTACATTTTTTTTACTTTTCTTTTACAATTACTCTTATTTATTGATAATTTCTTTTATATTTACTATTTCCCTAAGTTTTAATGCTTTTGGTATTGTTATTTAAAATTTTTTAACTGAGTATTAAAGTATGCTTATAAAACATAACTAAGTATACGTTAATTTAAAATATAATTATTAATATAATTGGGATAAAAAAAAGATTTTAAAAATTATTTTTAATATAAGATTTATAAAATGATTTAAAATTTCTTTTGCTATGAACAATAAAGTGTATGTAAACAATATTTGAAGTTTCGTATGCGTATTTTATAGAGTTTTGTAATATATATTCAAAAATGGAAACTATATCTTTGTGAGCTTCAGCCGACATTAAAATTTGCATACTTTTTCCTCATCCTTCCTCTAGACTCTTCAACTGTCATTACTCTCCCATTTTTTATATCATCTTGGCTTTTCTTTAATTTTGATTGTAAATATAAACTATAACTATTATCATCGCAAGTGGTATCATCTGGTAAAGCATTAATTGTTTCAAGTATTTCTTGTTTTTCGTTTAACATATTTTTCACTTCCTTTTTATTTTAATACTAATAGTATAGCACTAATTAATTTTTAATACTATATTTTTTACATTGATTTTTTCTTTGTATAAAAAAAGCAAGGTGCTACATTTATTGTAACCCCTTGCTATTCTAATGTTTATTACTCGATAATTTCTGAAACTACACCAGAACCTACTGTTCTACCACCTTCACGGATAGCGAATCTTAGTCCTTTTTCAATAGCGATAGGTGTAATTAATTCGATTGTCATATTTACGTTATCTCCTGGCATAACCATTTCTGTTCCTTTTTCTAATTCGATAACACCTGTAACGTCTGTTGTTCTAAAGTAGAATTGTGGTCTATATCCATTGAAGAATGGAGTATGTCTTCCACCTTCATCTTTAGTTAATACGTATACTTGTGCTGTGAATTTAGTATGTGGATTGATTGTTCCTGGTTGTGCAAGAACTTGACCTCTTTCGATTTCTTTTCTATCAATTCCTCTTAATAATGCTCCGATATTGTCTCCAGCTTCAGCTTGGTCTAATATCTTTCTGAACATTTCTACACCAGTAATTGTAGTTTTCTTTCTTTCTGTTGTTAAACCGATGATTTCAACTTCATCACCAACTTTAACTTCTCCTCTTTCAACTCTACCTGTAGCAACTGTTCCTCTACCAGTAATTGTGAATACGTCTTCAACTGGCATTAAGAATGGTTGATCTATAGGTCTTTCTGGTGTTGGTATATAACTGTCAATAGCGTCTAATAATTCTTTGATTGGTTCATATACTGGATCATTAGGATCAGTAGCACCACTTTCTAATACGTTTAATGAAGATCCTTTTATAATTGGAATTTCATCTCCTGGGAAGTCATAGCTTGATAATAAGTCTCTAACTTCCATTTCTACTAATTCTAATAATTCTGGATCGTCAACCATATCTGTTTTGTTTAAATAAACAACGATATATTTAACTCCAACTTGTCTAGCTAATAGGATATGCTCTCTTGTTTGAGGCATTGGTCCATCAGCTGCAGATACAACTAGAACTGCTCCGTCCATTTGTGCTGCACCTGTAATCATGTTTTTAACGTAGTCAGCGTGTCCTGGGCAGTCAACGTGTGCATAGTGTCTAGCTGCTGTTTCATATTCTACGTGTGCTGTGTTTATTGTGATTCCTCTTGCTTGCTCTTCTGGAGCACCATCGATCTTATCATATGCTTCATATTGAGCTTGTCCTAATAATGATAAATATTTTGTAATAGCTGCTGTTGTTGTTGTTTTTCCGTGGTCTACGTGACCAATTGTACCAATGTTAACATGTGGTTTAGTTCTTTCAAATTTAGCTTTTGCCATTTTGTTTTCCTCCTTAATTTTAGTTAGCTACTTTATAGCTACTTTAATATATTTTTAAAGTTAATAACTTATTCTTAGACACCTGCATTCTATAACATTTTTGTTAAAAAATCAAGTGTTTTAGCTTAGCTGTATAAAATTTTATTTTTATACAGCTATCTTATGCAAATATTTGCATTTTAGTCTTCTTTCTTTCCTCTTGTTGCAACAATTTGCTCTAATACTGATTTTGGAACTTCCTCATAGAATGCTGGTTCCATAGAGTAAGTACCTCTACCTTGTGTTCTAGAACGTAAGTCTGTTGCATATCCAAACATTTCAGAAAGTGGAATATATGATTTAATTTCTTGCATTCCGTCTTGGCTTTCCATACCTTCCATTCTTCCTCTTCTTGAGTTAACATCACCAATAACGTCTCCCATGTATTCTTCTGGAACTGTAATGTCTACTCTCATGATTGGCTCTAAGATTACTGATTTAGCTTGTTTACATCCTTCTTTGAATGCCATAGAAGCTGCAATCTT
>CANQPF010000031.1 GCA_947625665.1 uncultured Clostridia bacterium
GATAAAAAGGAGCTTTCTTCTTTCCTTGTCTTTGTAATCTTATTTTTACCATTTTGGGTTCACCTCCTAAAAAATTCTATATTTATATTAAAAAGTTAATATCTGATTAAAATTTAAAATCTTTAATATTATTCATATCTAAATTATTCATTAATTTTTTCATTCCACCTTTATTCTGTTTCATTTGCTTCATCATTTTTTGTGTCATCTCAAAAGATTTAATGAATTTATTAATATCTTGTACACTAGTTCCACTACCTTTTGCTATACGTTGTCTTCTACTTCCATTTAATATTCTTGTATCTCTCTTTTCTTCTTTTGTCATTGAACAAATGATAGCTTCTATTTTGCCAAATTCTTTATCATCTACTTTCACATCTTTTAATTGATTAAGTCCTGGTATCATTTTTAATATTGATGAAAATGATCCCATCTTTTTCATTTGACGTATCTGAGTTAGATAATCATCTAGATCAAATTGACTTTTACGTAATTTCTTTTCTAATTTTTCAGCTTGTTCAATATCGAATGTTTCTTCTGCCTTTTCTATGACTGAAAGAATATCTCCCATTCCCAAAATTCTCGAAGCCATTCTTTCTGGATGGAATACTTCGATATCACTTAGCTTTTCACCTATTGCTGCAAACTTAATTGGTTTTCCCGTAACTTTCTTAACTGAAAGTGCTGCACCACCACGAGTATCACCATCTAATTTTGTAAGTACAACTCCGTCAATTCCTAAAGCTTCATTGAATTTTTCTGAAACATTTACTGCGTCTTGACCTGTCATTGAGTCTACTACTAATAAAATTTCATGTGGTTTTATATTTGCTTTAACTTGTTTTAATTCATCCATTAAAGCTTCATCTATATGAAGTCTACCAGCTGTATCAAGGATTATTACGTCATTTAATTTTGACATTGCTTCATTCATAGCTTGTCTTGCAATTCTAACAACATCCTTTGAATTTTCATTTGCAAATACTGGTATATTCAATTGTTTTCCTACTACTTGTAATTGTTTAATAGCTGCTGGTCTATATACGTCACATGCTACTAACAATGGCTTCTTTCCTTGTTTTCTAAATAGATTTGCTAACTTTCCTGCTGTTGTTGTTTTACCTGACCCCTGAAGTCCTACAAGCATAATTACTGTTGGAGGATTTGCAGAAAAGTTTACTTTACTCTCTTCTCCTCCTAATAATTCAACTAATTCATCTTTTACAATTTTTATAACTTGTTGTCCTGGAGTTAAAGATTTCAATACATCTTGGCCTAACGCCTTTTCTTGTATGGTTGAAACAAAGTCTTTTACTATTTTATAGTTAACATCTGCTTCTAGCAATGCTAATTTTACTTCTCTTAACATTTGCTTTAGATCTGACTCTGTTATTCTTGCTTTTCCTCTTAATTTTCTTGTAAATTCTTGTAATCTAGAAGATAATCCTTCAAAAGCCATTTGATACCTCCCACTATTTTAATATTTTACACTAATCCATTTAATTCTTTTTTCACATGCTCTAGTATTTTGCTAATTTCTTTATCTGAATCATTTTTATTTATTTTCGTTAATTCAATTAGTATTTTTTCAATCTTTTTTTCTTGCTCTAGTGTCTTATTCATAAACTTTAACTTTTCTTCATATTCGAAAAGTCTTTTTTCTCCTTTCTTTATTATATCTCTTATTCCTTGTCTCGTAATATTATTATTCTCTGCTATTTCTGTAAGAGATAAATCATTGTTATAATAATCATCTATGCACTCTTTTTGTTTATCAGTAAGCAAATTTCCATAAAGCTGATTTAATATACTTATTTTTAGCTTTTTTTTCATTACTTCTTCTCTATTAAGTTGCATAAACAATTACCTCCTTTGTAATGCTATACTACTTTACACCATTTTTTTGCATTTGTCAAGCTTTTTGTAGGATTTTTGCTGAAAAACTAAAAAAAGTTGCTACAATTCACAGCAATTTAAAGATTATATAAATCTGTGAATTGTAGCAAAATTTTATAACCATTTTTCAACAAATTTTTCTGGAATTTGCAAATTTCCTTTCCCTACACCTAAATCGATTCCGACCTTATTCTTTCCATGATAATCACTACCACCACTTCTAAAATATTTTCTTTCTTTTGTTAAATTTAATAAATACTCAATCTGTTTTTCATTAAATTCACTATGCATACATTCAATTCCATCAATTTGATAATTTTCAAGAATTTCATTTATAAACCTCTCCTTATCTGTTGCCCATTTATAAATAAACAAATGTGGAAGAAAAACTAAACCATTACATTTTTTTACAATATCTATTGCTTCTTGAACAGTAGGATAATCATTTGATTTATCTATGTACAATTTGTTTTTTGGATCACCACAATATTTTTTAGAAAAATTATCAAAAGATTCTAAAATATCTCCTTTTAATATTTTTTTATTTTCTGAGTGTTTTATAATTTCTTTATAAAAATGTACACTTGCCCATTCTTTTTCGGGATCAAAACTATTTATTGCCTCTTCATCAAACAACATTCCCATCTCTTTTGACCTCATACACAAAATATCAAAATATTTTTTTTGCAACATGGCTTTTGATTTATTTTTATAATATTCGTTTGCCCAATCTTGCATCATATTAGTATCTATTTTATATCCTAATATTTCGATTAATCTCTCTTTATAAGCACATTTTATTTCAATTCCTGGAATTATTACTCCAGTATAATAATCTTTAACTTTCATTCTATTAAGTTCTTCATAAGCTTTGCAATTATCATGGTCTGTTATTGAAATATATGTTAATTTTTTCTCTTCCGCTTTTTTTAAAACATCTATTAAACTATCTGCTCCATCCGAATAGTTTGTATGTACATGTAAATCAATCATAATTACTCTCCTTTTAAACAAAAAAGCACCTCAAAATATATCTTGAGGTACTCAAATTTTAACTATTTCTTCTTGAACTAGAATTCGTTGTTCTATTTCTTGTTGTTGTTACTGTCTCAGTATTACTATTTGTTACTTGTTGATTTTCTTTCTTAGTTTGAATTCTTACAGCAAATGCAATTGCTACTATTATTACTATTATTATCAATATTACCACTACTAATGGCAATCCCTTTTTCTTATTTTCCTCCATTAATTTTTCTCCTTTGTTTTCATTATATTAAAATTATACATTTAGTATTTTTAAAAGTCAAGAAAATTTAACTCTTTTTTTTATTTTATTCCTCTACTTCTTCAAACTGACTATTATATAAATCATAATAAAAGCCTTGCTGTTTTAATAAACCTTCATGTGTACCTTGTTCCACAATATCTCCATGATTCATTACTAGGATTAAATCAGCATTTTTTATAGTTGATAGTCTATGAGCTATTATAAAGCTAGTTCTATCTTTCATCAAATTATCCATAGCTGATTGAATTTGGATTTCAGTTTTAGTATCAATTGAACTCGTTGCTTCATCCAATATTAAAACTTTAGGATCTGTTAAAATAACTCTTGCAATAGTTAATAACTGTTTCTGACCTGCAGAAATATTACTTGACTCTTCATTTATTACTGATTCATATCCATGTGGTAATGTTTTTATAAAATGATGTACATGTGCTGCCTTTGCTGCTTTTATTACTTCATTATCAGATGCATCTTGTCTACCATACTTGATATTTTCTTTTACAGTACCAGCAAATAGCCATGTATCTTGCAATACCATTCCAAACATCTTTCTAAGTTTTCCTCTATCGAAATCCTTAACATCGTGTCCATCAACTAATATTGCTCCTGAATTAACATCATAAAATCTCATCAATAATTTTACCATAGTTGTCTTTCCTGCACCTGTTGGACCTACTATCGCTATTTTTTGTCCCTCTTTAACATCTGCATTAAAGTTATTTATTATCGTTTTATCACTATCATATCCAAATTGAACATGGTCGAACTTGACATTTCCTTTTAAAGCCTTAGTATCTATATTACCTTTAACTGTAATTACTTCTTCTTCCTCTTCTAAGAATACAAATATTCTTTCAGCAGCTGCTATCATAGCTTGCAACATTCCAGATATTTGGGCAATCTGTCCTATTGGTTGAACAAATTGTCTATTATATTGTATAAAACTTTGAATATTTCCTACTGTAATTGTCCCTTGAATTGCAAAATATCCACCAACAACAGCAACTGCAACATAAGCAATATTTCCTAAAAATTGCATTAATGGATGCATTAATCCAGATAAGAATTGAGATTTCCAACCAGAGTTATATAATTCATCATTAGCTTTTTCAAATTCCTTTTTTGCTTTTTCTTCTCCATTAAATACTTTTACAATATTTAGTCCACCATAAATTTCCTCTACCTGACCATTTACATGTCCTAAATAATCCTGTTGAGCTTTAAAGAATTTTTGTGAAAAACCAACTATTACTTTTATTATAATAAGAGATAATGGCAAAATAATCATTGATATCAAAGTCATCTGCCAACTTATTGAAAACATCATAATCAAAATACCTATTACAGTACAAACAGTTGTAATAATCTGTGTAACACTTTGATTTAAATTCATGCTCAATGTGTCAATATCATTAGTTATAATAGATAAAACTTCTCCGTGAGTTCTCTTATCAAAATATTTCATTGGCAATCTATTAATTTTTTCTGACAAGTCATTTCTCATCTTATATGTAACTTTTTGGGCTACATTTGTCATTGTAAATCCTTGTACGAAAGAAAATATTGCACTAACAATATATAACCCTAAAAGTGTAAGTAATATTGTTCCAATCTTTCCAAAATCAATTCCTGTTCCGCCTGTTACTTTGCTTACAATTCCGTTAAAGATTTCTGTTGTTGCATTTCCTAAAATCTTAGGTCCTACAATCGTAAAAATTGTACTTCCTATTGCAAATAAAAATACTATAATTAGCGCAACCTTATATTTTGACATATAATTTTTCATTAATTTTTTTATTGTACCTTTAACGTCTTTTGCCTTGTCTAGATTTGGTTGTCTTCTTCGCATTGGTCCTGGCATTTGCAACTCCTCCTTTCGTTGATAGTTCTTCTTCAGTTAATTGTGATAATGCTATCTGTTTATACACTTCATTATTTTTCATTAACTCTTCATGTGTTCCAATTCCAACTACTTTTCCCTCATCCAAAACTATTATTTGTTCAGCATTTAGAATTGTACTAATTCTTTGAGCTACTATAATAACTGTCTTATCCCTTGTCTTCGCTCTTAAAGCTTCTCTTAGAGCAGTATCTGTTTTAAAATCTAAAGCTGAAAAGCTATCATCAAATACGAATATTTCAGGATCTTTTGCAATTGCTCTTGCTATTGATAAACGTTGCCTTTGTCCTCCAGATACATTAGTTCCACCTTGAGAAATTTCTTCGTTATATTTTCTATCTTTACTCTCTATGAATTCTGTTGCCTGTGCTATTTCTGCTGCTTCCTTCATCTTTGCATTAGACATACTTTCATTTGAATATTTTATGTTTGATTCTATTGTTCCTGAGAATAATACTCCCTTTTGTGGAACAAATCCAATTACGTTTCTTAAATCTTTTTGTGATACTTCTTTTACATTTACTCCATCAATTCTAAGTTCTCCTCCTGTGACATCATAAAATCTAGGAATTAAATTTACAATAGTTGATTTTCCACTTCCTGTACTTCCTATAATTGCTGTCGTTTCTCCTGGCCTAGCTGTAAAATCTATATCTGAAAGAATTTCAGTATCTGCATCTGGATACCTAAAAGATACATTTTTAAATTCTACTAATCCTTTTTTATTTTTATCAAATTTCTTTGTTTTCTTTTTATCTTTAACACTTATTTCAGTTTCAAGAACTTCATTTATACGTTTAGCTGAAATTGATGCTCTTGGTAACATTATTGAAATTGATGAAATTACTAAGAATGAGATTAAAATATGCATCATGTACTGGATAAATGCCATCATATCACCAACTTGTAATACTCCACTGTCAACTCCATGTCCACCTGCCCATATAATTAGAATCATTGTTGAATTCATAACGAACATTAGTAATGGCATCATCATTGACATAGCTCTATTTACAAATACATTAGTTTTCATTAAGTTTGTATTTGCAACATCAAATCTTTCTTCTTCACTAGTTTCTTTATTAAAAGCTCTTATTACTGGAAGTCCTGTTAAAATTTCTCTTGATACTAAATTTAGTCTATCTATTAAATCCTGTAACTTTTTAAACTTAGGCATTGCTATTATAAACAATGTTCCAACTATAAACACTATTGCTAAAATAGCTACTCCAACAATCCATGTCATTGTATTATGGCTATTATTCAAAACTTTTATAAATCCAAATGTTCCCATAATAGGTGCATATATAACCGTTCTAAATAGCATAGTAATCATCATTTGAATTTGTTGTATATCATTTGTACTTCTCGTTATTAATGAGGCTGTTGAAAATTCGACAAGCTCTTTTCTCGAAAATTTCAAAACTTTTGAAAATACCTTTTCTCTTAAAGTCTTTCCTAATTTTGCAGCAACTCTTGAAGAGAACAACATAATTAAAATAGCACATGTCGCACTAATTATTGCAACACCTAACATTTGTAATCCTGCTATTAATATATATCTATTTTGAAGTGCGTCTGTGTTCACTCCGATTTGTTTGTACATTTCTTTAATTATCGTTACAGCTGCTTGCTCTTTTATTGAATCCTGCATTTCAGAAACTTGTGTTTTTACCTGTTCTTGCATCTGTGTTTGTACTTGTGATTGAGCCTGCATTTGTTCCTGTGACTGCCCTTGTGCCTGCGCCTGCATTTGTTCCTGTGCTTGTGCTAAATATGCCATTTGAACAATTGGTTCTGCCATTATTTTAGAAAGCTCTTCTTGTTCTTCTTTACTTATATCTCTTAAAATATATACTGTATTAGCTTCTGGTTTAGCATTATTTCCATAATATTCGTCAATAAGATTTTCTTGATAAGCATCTAAAACACTACCATTTATCATATAATTATCTAAAATTTTATCATCTTGATCTGTAAAACTTAGCAACACATCCATACTATCTTTTGATATTATTTTAGGTGTTGCATTTTCTATTCCTGAAGCTTGTATTCCTTTGTCTACAATTCTAGAAGTGAAATCTGGAAGTGTTAAGTCACACCACGCTTGTAAAACTAACAAAGCTACAATTATTAATACTGACCAAAAAGATTCTTTTAAGTTCCTTAATACTTTTAACATGTTTCCTCTCCTTATTTAGCATATACCTTGTTTTATATTTTTATTTCTTTTTGCTTTTGAATATACCTCTACCTCTATTTTATTATAATATTGAATATAAAAAAGCAAACTACATTCTATTATATTTAACATAGTTTGCTTTGTCAATCATTGTTATGTGAACTTTTTGTAAATTATTTATTACATTTTTCTAAACACACCTGCAACCTTCCCAAGTATTTCGCAAGTAGGCACTATTATCGGATCCATTGTACTATTTTCTGGCTGAAGTCTTATATGATCTTTTTCTTTATAGAAAGTTTTTACAGTAGCCTCATCACCAATTAAAGCTACTACAATCTCTCCATTGTTTGCGTTACTTTGTTTTTTTACTAATATATAGTCACCATCTAAGATTCCAGCTTCTATCATACTTTCTCCTCTGACAGTTAGCATAAAACTTTCAGAGTTTCCTACAAAATCAATTGGAATTGGAAACGTATCTGTTATATTCTCAACTGCTAAAATTGGTTCTCCCGCAGTTATTCTTCCTACTATTGGAACATCAACTAACTCTTTTTGTGTATAAAAGTCTTTACTTGATGTTAGTTTTGATTCTCCTGAACCACCCTTTAATAATTTTAATGTTCTTCCTTTTTTGTTTTCTTTCTTTATATATCCTTTTTCTTCTAGTTTTCCTAAATATCCATGTACAGTAGCTGTTGAACTTAAACCTACAGCTTTTCCTATTTCTCTTACTGAAGGTGGATATCCATCAGTCATTATTTGCTTCTCAATAAATTTTAAAATTGCTTTTTCTCTTTTATTTAATTCGCCCTTTTTTCTTGCCATTTCCTTCACTCCATTTCCCATTTTTTCATATAATATCATACAAACAAAAAAATGTCAAACAAATTTTTGACATTTTTATTTTAATTTTATAAATTTGTTGCATCATCGCTATCAAATGGGATGAATTTCTTAACTATACTATCTTGAGCTACTCCTTCTGCTCTATATGTATTAAATGAAGTATTTATTTTATTTTCTACTAATCTTTCTACTTCATCTTGTGTTGCATGTTCTGCTAAAACTAATTCGCTTACTAATATTTGTTTTGCATTATTTAACATTTTCTTTTCACCTGTTGAAAGGCCTTTTTCCTTCTGTTTAAAACTTAGGTTTCTTACTACGTCTGCTATTTCATATATGTCACCACTTTTCATCTTTTCCATATTGTCTCTGTATCTCTTGTTCCAGTTTTTATCCATAGCTGTTTCATCTTTTTCTAAAACACTAAAGACTTTTTCTGCTGAACTTTTATCTATAATATTACGAACACCTACTTCTTCTGCTTTTGCAGTTGGTATCATTACCTTTACTTCTCCTGGCATTTTTAATATATAATATGATTGTTTCTCTCCTAAGATATCTTTTTCTTCTATTGCATCGATTGTACCAGCTCCGTGCATTGGGTATACAATTTTATCACCTATATTAAACATACAAGTTATCTCCTTTCAGTGTTTATTATTTAATTATTTTTGAAAAAAAATATAATAAAGCTTTGTCAATATTTTGCTTTATTGGATTTTTTAACCATATCTATTATACACCCAAATTAAGAAAAAGTCAAAGACTTTTTTACATAAATTTTGAGCAATCCCTTGCAACTCTATGTATAAAAAACTTTAACTTTTTTATTATTTATCAAAAGCAACTGATTTTATGTATACAATATTAATATTTTCTATAGTTTGTTTTTAGCAAAATTTTACTTTGAAGTTGAGCCAAATCCACCTGTTCTCTCTCCATTTGCATTATCGTTATCGGTAACATAATATTTTTGAAATATAGCTTGTCCTATAGCCTCTCCTTTTTTTATTTCTACGTCTTCTTCCTTCACGTTATAGAATGCAAACATAATATGTCCATCATTATCTGGATTTCCATAATAATCTTTATCTATTACTCCAACACTATTACATAATACAAGACCTTTTTTCTTTGGGTTTGAACTTCTATTATAAATCATTAATACTTCATCATCTTGCATATATGCTTTTATTCCTGTTTTTATTAATGTAGGCTTTTGACCTGGTTTAAATGCAGGAACAATGCAGTCTTCTGCTGCTTCCATGTCATATCCTGCTGAATATTTTGTTTTTCTTTCAGGCAAATTTATTCCTTTATTTTCAAATCCTTTCGCTATTTCAAATCCTCTCACTTTTTCCATTATGTATATCCTCCTATCTTTATTTTTGTATTTACATTTTTACATAAGTAATTTTAAAAGTCAATACTTATAACTTTTATCTAATTTTCTATCTCACTTCCGCCCCATTCTACTGCTACAAATCCTTTTCTCTCTGGTGTTTCTAATTTTTGTTCTGGTATTTTCGTTTTACTTGCTTCTTCTTTACTTAAGCCTCTATATTGCATCATTACTCTTATCACTGTATCTGGTTGCACTGAAAAGTTTAATGGCATATCTTCATCTATTTCTTCACGGCTCGCAAACTTAACTAAGTTATATTCATTCTCTTGCATCTTTGGTAACCAATATACTATGAACTCTTCTGATTCTCTTTCATTTAATCCTAGTATTGCTAATTTTTCTTCTAAGAAATTTATTGTGTCTTCTTTTCTTACTACAAATCCTTCTGAAAAGTCTACCTTCATCCTATTTATTCCTTCCCAATATAAAGCATATAGTTTTCTTCCTGTATTTGTATCTGTTAACGTTCCATCTGGTTTAGCTACTACGTTCCATCCTCCTTGTTTTCCGTTTTCTTTACTTGCTTTAGTACTTGTTTCATAGTCAGGATATGATGCTGTTATGTTTTTTGGTTTTCCTAATGTTACTGATACCTCTGTTTCTTCTTCTGGATATAAATATATTATTGGTTTTGCACTTGATTGATTATAAATCATCCTTGCCAATGAAAGAAAAGGTACGCATATTAACAATATTACTATAATTTTTATAAATTTTTTTACAGATCTTATTTTTCTTTCACCTTCTAAATATTTTTTTATTTCATTATTATTTACTTGATTATTATTTATTTCTTTACTATTATCCATATTTAATCCCTTTCACACTTAGTTTTTATAAAAACATACTTCTACTTTGAACTGATTTCTGAAATCTTACATTCATATATTAATCCACCTTGCAATGAAGAGTTTTCCCCATCACTATACTCAAATTCTACTTTATATTTTCTACCTGCTTTTATAGCCTCTGCACCATCTAGTTTTGTTTTATTAAATGAAACTTCTGTCCACGGATTTCCTTTACTATCTAAAAATTTAACAGAAATTATTCTTGACTCATTTTCCTGATTAGAATTACTTGAAATTATCTCTCGAATTAACGCTCTTACTTGTGCACCTGTTTTATTCCCTTCATATTGATTGAATTTTGAATTAAAAGCTTGTATCTCGAACTCCTGCAATGTATCTGAAGGTATACAACTTGAACTTCCTTGGTTAAAAATTTCTAATATAGGAATAGATAAATAAAATCCTATAACAATCACTACAACAATTGTGCAAAGTTTGTTAGATATTATTTTTTGTTTAAATCCTCTAATTATTATTGAAATAATAGAAGCCAAAAGCATTATAGTTACTATGATTTCAAACAAAATATTTTTACTATCCTCTTCTTTTAACATACATAATTCTGCTACGCTAAATAAAATGTTATTCAGCGTAGTTAATATATATATTCGCTTTTCTTGCTTTACTACTGCATTTCTTATTCTTTCTCTTTCTTCATTACTTTTTCTGGGATCTTTTTTCGAATAAGCTTTTGAAATATAGTTTGAAAAATAAATCAATATTATGATTACTAATATATAACACCCTATTAATCCTAAGAATGATAAAGCTTGCATAAAATATTCCACTTCTAAACATCTCCTCTTTTGTTATTTTCAATCTAAAATTTTGACAAAAAATACATTTTGATTTTCACATATCACACAAAAAAAGTCAAGGCTTCTAAACAGGTTCCCTGACTTTTTTATTAAAATATCTAAATCTTCAATTCTATTTCAAAACAATTTTATCATCCTTAACTCCTAGCACAACCTCGTTATCCTTTTTCAATTTTCCATCCAAAATCTGTTCAGCCAATTGGTCTTCAAGTATATTTTGAATAGTTCTTCTTAAAGGTCTTGCACCAAAAGCTTTATCAACACCTTTGCTTGCTATCAATTTTTTGACTTCTGGTTCTAGTTTAACAACATATCTCTGTTCTTTTAGTCTAGCTAAAACTTTATCTAATAATATATCTATAATTGAATCTATTTCATCATCTGTTAATTTGTGGAATACTATTATTTCATCAATACGATTTATAAATTCCGGTCTTAGCTCTTTCTTTAATGCTTCCATAACTTCTTTTTTAGTCTCTTCATATTCTTTCTTTTCATTATCTTTTTCATTATTATTTACTGCTGTAAATCCAAGTGATTTCTTGTCTGTAATTAATCTAGCACCAATATTTGAAGTCATTATAATTACTGAATTTTTAAAGTTTACTGTTCTTCCTTGTGAATCTGTCAATCTTCCATCTTCCAAAATCTGTAATAACATATTCATAACATCTGGATGAGCTTTTTCAATTTCATCAAATAATATTACTGAATAAGGCTTCCTTCTTATTTTTTCTGTTAGTTGCCCACCTTCTTCAAATCCAACATAACCTGGAGGTGAACCTATTAATTTAGAAATAGAATGTGATTCCATATATTCAGACATATCCACTCTTATCATTGCATTTTCATCACCAAATAGGCTTTCAGCTAGTGCTTTTGATAATTCTGTTTTACCAACTCCAGTTGGCCCTAAGAATAAGAACGAACCTATTGGTCTGTTTGGATCTTTTAATCCTACTCTTCCTCTTTTTATTGCTTTTGCAACTGCTTCAACAGCCTCATTTTGTCCTATTACTCTTTTATGAAGATTCTTTTCTAGATTTTTAAGTTTTTCATTTTCATCTTCACTTATTTTTTTAGCTGGAATTCCTGTCCAAGTCGCAATTACTTCTGCAATATTTTCTTCAGTAATATTAGTTACTGATTTTGTATTTTTATTTTTCCATTTTTTCTGCTCTTTTTCAAACTTATCTTTTAGTTCTTTTTCTTTATCTCTAAATTTTGCAGCTTTTTCAAATTTTTGAGTTCTCACCGCTTCTTCTTTATCTTTTTGAATTTCATCAATTTTGTTTTGTATTTCTTTCAAAGATGAAGGCTCTGTATAAGTTTTTAACCTAGCACGTGAAGCTGCTTCATCAATTAAATCAATAGCTTTATCTGGTAAAAATCTATCATTAATATATCTCACAGACATTTTAATTGCTGCATCTATTGCTTCATCTGTAATCTTTACGTTATGATGAGCTTCGTACTTATCTCTTATTCCTTTTAAAATTGTGGCTGTATCTTTTTCACTTGGTTCTTCTACGTTAACAGGGCTAAACCTTCTTTCCAAAGCTGCATCTTTCTCAATATATTTACGATATTCATTAATAGTTGTTGCACCAATTAATTGAATTTCGCCTCTAGCAAGTAATGGTTTTAAAATATTTGCTGCATCTATTGCACCTTCTGCTGCACCAGCTCCAACAATTGTATGAATCTCATCTATAAATAGAATTACATCTCCAGCCTTTTTTACTTCATTTAAAGCTTTCTTTATTCTCTCTTCAAAGTCTCCTCTATATTTAGCTCCTGCTACCATTCCAGAAATATCAATTGTTACAACTCTCTTATCTTTTAGAATTTCAGGAACATCTCCTGACTCGACTTTTTGAGCTAATCCTTCTACAATAGCTGTTTTACCAACACCTGGTTCTCCAATCAAACATGGATTATTTTTAGTTCTTCTTGATAAAATTTGTATTACTCTTGCAATTTCATCATTTCTTCCTACTATTGGATCTAACTTTCCTTCTTGCGCTTTTTTTGTTAAATCTTCTCCAAATTGATTTAATGTTTGTGTTGAATTATAACTCCCTTTTCCTTTTGAATTTTTTCCGTCTTCTGATTTTGAACTTCCTACTATATCCTCTCCTTCGTTAATAACTTTTATAATTTCATTATATAATTTTGCAATATTAATATTTAAGTGCAATAGAATTCTTGCTGCTACACTATCTCCTTCCCTCAATATTGCAATTAATAAATGTTCAGTACCTATATAATTATAGCCAGATTTCCTAGCCTCTATAAATGCTATTTCAATTACTCTTTTTGTTCTAGGTGTAAAGCCAAGCGTTTCTTCAATTGGCTGTTGTCTACCAACAAGTTTACCTATTTCATCTATAATTATTTCTGGGGTTAATTCTTGATTTTCTAATACTTTTGCTGCTACACCACTACCTTCTTCTGCCAAACCATATAAAATATGTTCAGTACCTATATAATCATGTCCCAATTCAATTGCTATCTCATTAGCAATATCTATTGCTTTTTTTGCTCTACTTGTAAAACTATATGTCATTTTCTTTACCTCCTTTTCTTTTAATAATTTTTTCTATTAAATATAATTATCAAATTTCAAACTGTATAACCTTAACTGTTTATAATTTCTTTAATTACCTCTGCACGTTTTATATCTCTTTGCATCTTATCTAATTGTTTACCACAATATTTTTGCAAGTTTGCTGATTTAGTGTAAAGATATAACTTCATAACTTTTAAATCAGTAAGTTCTTTTAATACTCCTAAATCTGTTCCTAATTTAATATCTGACATTAAATTATTAGCTTCTCTAGAAGTAATTTTTCTACAATTTGCTAAAATACCATAACTTCTATAAACCTTGTCCTCTAATTCTATACTATTTTGCTCCAATATTTTTCTTGCTTCTCTTTCTTGAGAAATAATCTTTTCTGCTACAATATGCAGATTTGTTACAATTTCTTCTTCAGTAATTCCTAAAGTTTTTTGATTAGATATTTCATATAAATCTCCATTTTCTATTTTTGTATAAATACCAAACCCACTTACAACCTCTAAAACTTTTCTTACATTTCTAGTCTTGCTAAGTCCTGGCAAATATAATTTTATTCCTGTACTTAAACCTGTTCCTAAATTGTTTAAACTTCTCGTTAAATATCCATATTTTTTGCTAACAGAATATTCTAATATTTCTCCTATTTTAGTATCAACTTCTTGTGCTAGTTGTAGAGCACTTTTTAAATCTAGTCCAGATGTGAATACTTGTATATTTAAATGATTTTCTCCATTGACTTCTATACATATATTTTCATCATCATTTATTAATATAGAACCTATATTTCTTTTTTGTTTTGCAAATTCACTACTTATTAATTCTTTTTCAACTAAACTTTGTACTGTAACATCATCCATATCTCTTAGTTTTAGAAATTGTAAATTATATCCAATATTATATAAATTATCTTTTATTCTATTTTCTAAACTTTCTATTTGTTCTGCATTTTCCAATTCAAATGGATAACCATTTACGTTTCTTGCAAGCTTTATTTTTGAGCAAAATGCTACGTCCGCTTCTTTTCCACTTTGTAAATACCAATTCATATCTTTTCCTCCTATATTATTTTTCTTTTTTAGCTATTTCATCTCTTAATTTTGCTGCATCTTCATATCTTTCTTCTTTTACAGCTATCTTTAATTTTTCTTTTAACTCTTCTATTTCATTTTTTTGCTTGCTTTGTTTTGTTGACTTTGATTTCTTTTCTGGCTTAACATCTATTTTATGTTCTGTAACTTTTCCTAAACGTCCAATATGTTGATTGCTACCTTGAATCTTTCTTATTATTGGATCTAATCTACTTTCAAAAGTGTCATAACAATTTGCACATCCAAATTTTCCTGTATTCAATATGTCATCAAAATCATAGCCACAGCTTTCACATCTTAATCCTTTCATAGAATCAAACATTGGCATAAGTTCAGGACTTTCAAATTCTCCAAGTAATCCTGCAAAGAAGTTAGAAAAATCTATTGGCATACTAAAATCCATTCTATCAATTCCTAATTCTCTACTACATTTCTCACACAAATGCAATTCTCTTACTCTTCCATTTATATTTTCGCTATATCTAACTGTTGCTTCTCTTTTTCCACAATTATCACATTTCATTTTTTTATCCTCCTATCTTTTAATTTTACCTTAATAATTTTAAAAAAATTGTCGTTTTATATATTTAGTAACATATTTTTAAAAATTCTTGCTCTTACTTTATCTTTTACATCATTAGGCAATTTTAGTACTTTGTCATTTGTTGCAACTTTTAAAAGTTTTGCTTCTTTTTCATTAATCATAGAATATGAAAGCAAGTCACTAATTAGAATATCGACGTCACTATTTAATAAATTTTCTCCTATGTTGTTTATTATATGCATAATGTATTCTTCATGTGTTGTCGCAACTTTTCTAATTTTGATATTTCCGCCTCCACCTCTTTTACTTTCAACATAATACCCTTGTGATGGTTTAAACCTTGTTGAAATCACATAGTTAATTTGAGATGGTACACAATTAAAATAGTCCGCTAATTCATTTCTTTGTATTTCTATATAGTCACTATTCTCTTCTTCAAACATATCTTTTATAAATGCTTCTATGATATCAGATACTCTCATTGCTTTCGCCTCCTTTTTTCTGTCTTTGACTTTCTTTGACTTACAATATAATTATACTACCTTTTATTATATTTTCAATTATCATTTTAGTTTGTTTTTGACCATTTTTGACCTTTAATATCTAATTTTAAACGATTTTTTTTATTTTTCTAACTTTATCTCTTTTTTTCTCCATTTTTCTATGTTTTATATATTTACCTATTCTTCTTCTTTTTTATTTCTTCTGTTTTCTTTTGTCATGTTGCTTAGTTCTTTCGCTCTTCTTTTTTGCTCATCCGGCTCTATCCATAAAAAATATTCTGGTACAAAATTATTTTTTCCTTTATAATTTTTATCTTTCATTTATTTCACTCCCTTTATTGTATTTTTTACAGATATTTAATTTTTATACTGTTATAATTTAAAAAATATAATTGTAATGCACATATTATTGTATAAAGTTTATAAAATTCCCTTCCTTTTTTTAGAAAAATATGGTATAATTGAGGTGTAGTGTTTAATTTAGGAGATTTATTATGTGGTTATATTGGTTAATTGCAAGTGGTATATTCTTTGTTGTAGAAATTTTTACTATAGGATTTTTTATATTTTGGTTTGGTATTGGAGCTTTGATAGCAATGCTAACTAGTTTCTTTACAGATAACTTAATAATTCAATCTACAGTTTTCCTTATTTCTTCAACATTATTACTTTTTGCAACAAAGCCTATAATAAATAAATTTTCATTAAATAAAGATAATATGAAAACTAATGTTAATGCATTAGTAGGTAAAACTGGGTTAGTTACAAAAAAAATTGACCCTATCAAAGAAACAGGTCAAATAAAAGTTAGTGGCGAAACATGGTCAGCTATAACAAAAGATGAAATTAATATTGAAGAAGGTTCTCAAGTTATTATAAAAGAGATTAAAGGCGTTAAAGCTATAGTCTCACCTAAAAATTAAAAGGAGGAATTTATTATGGTATTTTTAATTATATTACTTGTCATCGTACTTGTTATAGCATTCACATCAATTAAAATAGTAAAACAATCTGAAGTATATATTATTGAAAGATTAGGTAAATTTAGTAAAGTTGCAGATGCTGGT
>CANQPF010000032.1 GCA_947625665.1 uncultured Clostridia bacterium
CCTATTCCATATTTGCTAGGAAGTGAAAATATTGGTAATAAAATTCCTTTTTCTTTCATACACTAATTCCTCTTTTGTTTTTTTTTTATTATACATTATATTTTAAGTATATTCAATTAAATTTTATTAAATTGTATGGTTTTTATATTATTTTTTAAATGTCTATTTACTACTTGAATTATGTTGACTAACCTGCTAAATTTTGGTATAATTATATTATGTTAATAGAATATTGTATAAAATGCAATATTTCTTTGGTAAGAATTTTCATATCAATTTTTTTGTTGTTATGAAATGTGTTTTGTCTATCAAGTTGCTGTATTTTTACCTAAGGAGGTCTCACAATGTTGTTAGCAACTAGTCTTACCGTAAGCATAATTTTACTTTATGCTCTAGTATATTACTTTTTCCTGCCAACTTTAAGTTTGGCATATTTTGACGGTGCTGTTTTCTTTTCAATTGGGATATTAGCGTTAATTACAATTTTCTTTATATGGAAGAATTTTTTTACCGATAATAAAGAAGATAACTTAAGATTAGCAGTCACATTTATTACTTGTTCGGTTTGTCTTAATTTAATTTCAGAACTGTTATCAATATTAGGTACTAACTTGATAAGTTTTATAATATACTCTGTTACTTTTATTATAGTTCTCTTTTTTGCTGTAACAGCTGTTTTTTCGATTTTCGATAAATCTTCTTACGAAAATAAAGAGAATATAAAAAATGGTACATCAGTTGTTATCTTAAGTGCTATCACTTTATTATTACTCATAATCCTTGGACTAATTGCTAGTTCATCACTATTCCATTCGGAAAGTATGTACAACCAATTAGGAAAACCTGAGGAAAAATCTTTTAAAGAAGATTTAGTTGAAGTTGATAATAGCCAAATTCCAACAGTTGACATTGAACTTGCTAATATCCTTGGAGATAAAAAACTTGGTGAAGAACTAGCTTTGGGCTCACAAGCTCATGTTGGTGAATTTACTAATAAGCAAGCCGTTAATGGAAAATTAATGTATGTTGCACCTTTGGAACATAGTGGTATTTTCAAATGGTTCAACAATACTAGTGGAACTACTGGTTTCATCAAGATTAGTGCTACCAATTCAAATGATGTTGAATTGGTTAAAGATGTTAATTTAAAATACATCCAAAGTGCTTATTTTAATGATGACTTAGTTCGTCATCTAAAGTTTAGTGGTTATGCTACTCAAGGTCTTACTGAATTTAGCTTTGAGCTTGATGATTCATGCAAGCCATATTGGGTGATTACTACCTATCGCAATACAACTTTCTGGAAAAATCCAGAAGCTACTGGTGTAGTAATCTGTGATCCACAATCTGGCGATTGCAATTGGTATAGTATCGAAAATGCACCAAGTTGGGTTGATATAATACAACCCGAAGAATTTGTCATGAATCAAATACAAAATTACGGAAAATATGTTCATGGTGTTTTTAATTTCTCTGATAAAGATAAATTGACAATGACAGAACATATGACTACTGTATATAATAATGGCGAATGTTATTATTATACTGGTCTAAGTTCATCAGGAGTTGATAATAGTACTGTTGGTTTTATTCTTGTAAATACCAGGAATAAAAGTTCTAAACTTTATCGTATGGTTGGAGCTACTGAAGCAGCTGCTATGAGTAGCGCTGAAGGAAGAGTCCAAAATATGCAATATACTTCTACTACCCCCATTCCTTTGAATGTTTCTGGAGTACCAACTTACTTTAGTACTCTCAAAGATGATGAAGGATTAGTAAAGTCATATTCAATGGTTAATATTGAGGACTATTCTATTGTTGCTACTGGTAATACCATTATGGAAACCAAAAGAGCTTACATCAACAATGTTAATAACTCTGGTCAATCTATAGATTTTAGCGGAGAAAATAGCGGTACTACGCAAAAAGCTGGAACTGTTACTAGAATTGGAAGTAATATTGAAAATGGAAATACATACTATTACATCATTATTGATAATGATATGACAAAGCTGTACTTAGCTTCATATTCCATTTCTGAAGAACTTCCTGTTACTAGAGACGGTGATAGTATTTCATTTACTTTTACAGATGGTTCTGGAACTAGCATTAATCTAGTTTCGTTTGATAATTTAAACATAAGATAGACAAAACTATAGGGCAGTACTTAATGTACTGCCCTATTTCTATGTACCATCATAGTAATCAAAATCACCACGAGAAAGTTCTTTGTAAGGAATAAAAGTTGGATTTTTTTCTTCTAATTCTTTATCATCAAATGGACGTAACTCTTTTTCATCTACATCAATTAAATATTTTTTATCTTTGATTTTCAAAATCAAACATCTTATATATCTGGTTGAATATCTTGTATCACCATCTATTTTTTTCCATATTTTTTCTCTTTCTTCATCTGGATCTAAAGTAATATCTATTATTTCTTTCATATATTCATATATACCTTGTGAGTCTAGTTCTCTATCATTGTTTTTTAATACTTCTAGTGCATTATTAAAAAATTCAAGATGTCTATTATCTTTCATTTCGTTAACATTTTCACTATCATCAATATTTTCTTCTATCTTCCCTTCTACATTTTTTATGGCATGTTTATTTCTTCCTTCGTTAAATTTTTCTAGAGCTTCTCCAAATTTATTTTCTTTATCCTCTAATATTGTTATACCTTCAGCAGTTAATCCTGTTTTTTATCTAGTAAGATCTTTAATATTAAAGAAATTATCTGGATCTAACACTAAACTATAATCATCACAAGTTAACCCTACAAAATAGTGTGTAAGATCTTTATTCCAATAAATACTAACATCAAAACTATCTTTATCCAATAGTTCTTTTAAAGATTTTGCCATATATCTAGCTAATTCATAGCAAACTCTTCTTTTATGTGGATCTCTGTTATCTTCCCACTCTACGTCTACATCTCTTCCATACCAGTCGGGCACAGTATAAACGTCATCGTCAACTTTTTTTATATAAGATATTAAGTTATCGTCATATTCATATTCTTCACATATCTTTTTAAAAGTTTGCAATATTTTATCTTCGTTAGATACTTCATCTTTATCAGACAAATCTTTAACGAACTCTTCTAATTCTTTTGGTATTTTCCATTCTATTTTATCATACTGCATATCTTCTTCTAAATTTTCTTCTGGTATATTTTTTTCTTTTGGATCTAATATAATTATATGTTTCTTCTTAAAAGATAAGCTGATAGATTCATTTAATTTTTTTAGTTTTTCTAAATTAATACTCATATTTTTTCTTGTATGATATATTAAATAATCATACTCTCCTTTCCTTATTTATATTTTATCTTTATATTAGATTATCCACCGTAATAGGCATATTCATTTTCTTCTGGATTAAAAATAAATCCTTGTTCAATTAAATCTTCTTTGTTAGTCTCACACAAAACTTTTTCAACACTATCAAGCAAATAAGTTTTACCATCTAACTCAAAAATCAAGCATCTAACGTGCCTTTTTTCAGGACCTCCTTTAACTTCTTTCCATATTTTATCTACTTCAATTTCTTCATTCTCAATTTTTGATCTCGTATACTCTAAAACTCCCTGTGAATCAAGGTTATAAGACTTCAATATATTTAAAATTTTATTAAAATATTCTATAATGCTTGTATCTCTTAGATTTTCTTTTGCTTTTTCAACTTCTTCTAAATCTTCTAATTTTCCTTCATTAAATTTATTAATAGCTTTTTGAAATTTTCCAGAACTATCTCTTAATATAGTAATTCCATTAATTGTCAAACCTAATTTTAATCTTGTAAGATCCTTAATTTTATTGAAGTCGTCAACATCTAAAATTATACTATATTCTTCACCTGTGAGTCCAACAACATAATGCAAATTTTCTTTATCCCCTAACATAAAAGCTTCAAGTTTTGAATCGCCGTCTAATAATTCATTTATTGCTTTTGCAAAAATTCTAGCAAATTCATAACATACTCTTCTATTATGACTTTTTCTATTATTTTTCCATCTTTCATCTATTATTCTTCCATACCAATCCACAGCTATATATCTTATATTATCTATATCACTTGCATCTCTTTTGAAAAAAAACAATACATTATCATCATAAATATAATTCAAACATATACATTTATATATTTCCATAATTTTATCTTCAAAGCTAAGTGTATCATCATTTTTCAATTTTTTTACTACACTTAGAACTGGCTCTTCTATCTCCCATTTAACCTCATCGTATTCAATCCAGTCATTTGAAAGCTTTCTATTAGGCTCTAACACTATTTTATAATCACCTTCTAAGGCTTCATTTACTTCATCATAAAATTTTTCTATATATGCATCATTCATTTAAATTTCCTCCATAATTATTTATTTGATTTTTTAAATAGATTTTCACGTCCGATATGGTTCATATTTTACAATTAACCCTTCATCATTTGCATTCAATTTTCCTCTATGCAATAAACCATAAAATACATTTTCTGATGTTAATTTTTTATACACACTTTCTAATTGGCGTTGTTGTATTCCGACACTTTTCAATACTTCGTATGCTTGTGACTTATCTATTCTAAAGAAAAAAGTTTCATCTTTTAAATTTTCTCTTATTTTTAAATTGTTTTCGTAATTTTCATTATTATCTCTTAAAGTCATAATCATAGCTTCATTCATTACAGCAATAACTTTAAATTCATCCATTATAAAAAACCTTCTTTCTTATATAATTTTCTATAACTATTATATCATATAGAATAAAAACCTACAAATAATCAAAAAATTTATATTTTTGACTTTATACTGAATAAGATATTTTTATATACTAATATATTGTAATAATAATAATTTTTGTGGTATAATTTCATGTAGAAAAATGTAGAAAAAGGTGAAAAAATGCGATACACTAGATATACATCAAATCAATTTAAAACTCAAAAAAAAGAACCACATTTAAGAACTGATAGAATATTAATATTAGTATTGATTTTGATTATAATTATTGCTGGAATTAGCTTATTAATTAAAAACAATAAAACTGAACAAACTGTTACCGACGAAAGCTTATCACAACTAGAAACATCTTCTGTCCAAGATAATGTAAAAAACATTACTGAAAACTCTACAGAACCCATAGATTCTTTTGCAAATGTAAATGTTCCAGTATACAAGAAATCAGAAAAAAATATAAAGATTCCAATTTTAATCTATCATAATTTCAGAACGCCAATTCCTTATGATGAGGATATTTATAATTTATTTAGTTGTCAAGGAAATTTTGATGAAAATATAAAGACATTGTTAGATGCCGGATATACTTTTATAACTTTAGAAGATTTATATAGATATAACAATAATGAAATAGGATTGCCGGAAAAAGTAATGATAATTACAATGGACGACGGTCAGATAGGTTGCTATACAGAAGCTTTTCCGGTATTGAAAAAATATAATGTCCCGGCAACAATCTTTATTGTAAACACTTTAGTCGGAACAACAGATTATTTTACTTGGGATCAAGCAAAAGAAATGTATGATACAGGTCTTGTTAAAATTCATTGCCACGGCTATAAACATTCTGCATATAGTAATGTAAGCAAACAAGAATTAATTAATGATTATACTAAATCTCATAAGGAAATAGAAGAACATCTAGGAAACAAAGTTCAAAAAATAATGGCCTACCCAGCTGGAGATTCTTCACCTGAATCCATAGAAACTTTAAAAGAAATAGGGTTTGAAATACAAGTTCAAACACATTATGGTACAGTTAATAAAAGTAAAAGTTTAGATTTAACTAATCTTGGAAGAATAAGAAGTGAAAGAGCTACTGGCAATCAAATTCTTGCTAGTATAGGTACATAAAAAAAGTAAGCGATTTTATATTTATCGCTTACTTTTTTAACATAATTTGATTTATTCATCATCATCTCTAGATATGTTTGTATTTCCTCTTAGTTTTTTTTCATATTCATTTACTATTTCTAATATTCTATTATAAATATCTATTTCCTCTGCTGAAACATCCTCTCTTGATATAAGCTCTTCAAACATTTGCTTGTTTGCATTATAATGTGCATAAGCTTCTCTTTCATCTTCTTCTCTTCCACCTAATACTGCATACTTGGCATTAGGGAATCTATTATTTTTTCTATTTTCACTATCATAAATTTTATCTGTTTCATGAGGTCTCTCTCCTCTTTTAACTACTTGCACTCTTTCCGGAACTTTTGATTTTTCTATCTTATCTATTGTATCTGGTATTGCATTATAACATTCATAAAAGTGATCAAGCTCTACTAATCTTCCCCAACCTTTTACGTTTATTTGTCCCCAATATCTTTCTAATATTGATATTAAACAATTAAGTTCATTTACGGCCATAGTTCTAACATCTACTTCATATCCATCCATTTTATCTCTTATGGTATATAGTATTCTAGTATTTTTTCCTGTTCCTTCAAAAATTACATTGTATTTCCTTCTTAATGCTTCATCAAATAAATCACTAGTCCATGTATTACTGTCTTGATCAGTTATTTTTGTAAAATGTTTTGGATAATCTTTAGCTATTTCGCTTATTTTAGGATGAAAAGGCTTTAGTTCATCACTATTTATAACAACAACATTAGGAGATTCTGAGTTTTCTTTCTTTCTAAATTCATTTATCGCATTTGCATTTGCTTGTGTCTTTCCAGAACCTGGAGGTGCTATATTTATTATTCCTCTTGGGTTTTCTACAGGCTTTTTTCCTTTAAAAAAAATATCATTAATCTCTTTTTGTACATTATTATGTTCATCTTCTGACAATTTATAGCTTTTCTTTATTTCTTCTAATTCTTTGTCATCCATTTTATTTTTACCTTTCTATTAACTTTCAAATTCGTTTTTTAATTCTGGGCCATATACATTTATTATTTTATCTATAATTTCTTCGTTTCCAGAATACATTTCAATTCTTTCCTTTAGTAGCGTTTTCATCTCTTCATCTTCTGTAGTTAATCCTTTTCTAGATGCATCTGCAATTTTAGCTGATATCACTTCCACAGCGATCTCTAATTTTGTATTAAAACTCATACCCATAATACATTTACTCCTTTATTATTCTACTTCTGTTTTCCATAGTCCGTGCATATTACAATAAGCATATATAGTTGAATTTGGTACATACTTAAATTTTGCTTCTGCAGTTTCCCCTGGATGTAATTTTACCATACATTCTCTTTTATCAGTCACCAAACAAATCCACTCTATATAATGCTCTTTTTCCATAACATGATTTACTTTTACAATTATTTTGTCTTCAATTTTTTCATAAGTTGGTACATGTTTTTCTACTGCTGCATCAACTGAATTTGGTAATAACGTTTCCATAGTTTTGCCACAACAACTTATCTCTTTATCGGCTTCTAGCATTTTTATAATAGTTCCGCATGTTTTACATTTTTTTATTACTAATTCATTTTTCATTTTTAATTTACTCCTTTTTTAATACATATTTCCATTATATTTATTCATTACTTCTATGCAATCATCTCTATCCATTTGAGTCATAGAAATCATTTCATTATTACCTTTTATAAATTCATAAATATCATCATCTCTAAATCCAATATTAGCTGCATCTTTTTTTGTACATGCAAAATAAACTTTTTTAATATTTGCCCATATTATAGCAGATAAACACATTGGACAAGGTTCACAAGAGGTATATAAAATACAATCAGATAAATCGTTTGTATTTAAAACTTTACATGCATTACGAATTGCAACTATTTCAGCATGTGCTGTAGGATCTTTATCTTTTAAAACTTTATTATTACCATTTGCAATAATGTTTCCATTACTATCAACTACTACTGCTCCAAAAGGGCCACCTTCTTTATTAGCAATTCCTTTCTCAGCATTTTCTTTTGCAATTTGCATATATTTATTCATAGGTTTTTCCTCCCTTACAAGTTGAATATCAATCAGTATTATAATACAAAATTCAATATTTTTCAATATTTTTAATATGAAATAATTTTTATGCTTCGGTCTAAAATTCCTTTCATATAAGCTATTGCTACTCCATAATTTGTAAATGATACATGTTGATCAATAGCTTCTTGCATTCTATATTTCATTTCATTTTGATTTAACATACATCCACCACAATGAATTACTAAATCAAATTTGCTTAAGTCATCTGGAAATCCCATTCCACTAGTCCATTCAAATTCTAATTTTTTTAGATTTGTATATTTTTTCAACCAATTTGGAAGTTTCACAGTTCCGATGTCATCACATTGTCTATGATGTGTACAGCCTTCACTAATAAGAATTTTAGAATTTTCTTTTAAATCATCTATTTTTTTAGCACCTTTTATCGCAGTATCTAAAAATCCTTTATACCTAGCCATCAAAATTGAAAATGAAGTAAGCGGTATTTCTTTTGGTACAACTTTGTTTACATATTCAAAAACTTGTGAATCAGTAATAACAAGAGCAATTTGTTTTTTCATAGTATTTAAAGTTTCTTCTAATTCTGTTTCTTTTGTTACAATAGCAATAGCACCTGAATCTATAATATCTCTTATCGCTAGTTGTTGAGGCATAATCATTCTTCCTTTTGGAGCTGCACTATCAATTGGAGTTACTAAAACTACTATATCTTTTTCCTTTATTAAATCTGCAACATAATGTATTTCTTGTTTATTATGATTAGTCAAATTTCCTATTTTATTCTTTAGTTCTTCTATTCCGATTTTTAAACTTGCACTAGTATAAACAATATTATCTTTATTCTCAAATTTTTTACTTTCTAAATCTGACTTATTTTTAACTATGATAAATGGAATATTTCTTTCTTTAAATATTGAAACAAGCTTTTCTTCTATGTTATTGAGTTCTCTTTGTGCTTCAGTTACTAGAATAGCAATATCACAATTTCTTAATATGCTTTTTGTTTTATCTACTCTTTTTTGTCCTAGTTCTCCTTCATCATCAAATCCTGGAGTATCTATGATAACAACTGGTCCTAGTGGCAATAACTCCATAGATTTTTTTACTGGATCTGTTGTAGTTCCTTTCACACCACTTACAACAGATAACTCTTGATTTGTTATAGCATTTACTAAACTACTCTTCCCTACATTTCTTAATCCAAAAAAACCTATATGTAATCTTTCTCCTGTTGGAGTATTATTTAATCCCATAATTTCACCTCATTAAATACATTATTTATATAGATTTATAATCTCCTCTATCTACTACAATATTGTATCCGGTTGTACTTATCCTCGTCTTTAAGCATTTTATACATTGAGCTGCTTCATCTCCTATACAAATTTTGTTATCATAAAGCATATATTTTTCTCTAACATTTGAAGGAGATAAATTTGGCATAAGTACATTTGCCCCAGCTTTAATTCCCTTTTCTCTTCCTAAAGGATCTATCGTTCCCAATGCTGTTGTTGCTGGAAGTAGCACATTAGGTAGTGTTAGCCTTATAAGCCCTAACATAAATAATGTCATTTCTACAGTTCCTGATTTTTCATTTTTGAATGGTGTATCTTTATGTGATACAAATGGTCCTATACCACACATATTTGGATTTAGTTTCTTTAAAAACAACAATTCTTCTGCTAGATTTTCCACGGTTTGGTATGGTGAACCAACCATAAATCCTGCACCTACTTGATACTCCAATTCTTTTAAATCATATAAACATCTAATTCTATTATCATAGCTCATTGTGTTTGGATGTATTTTTTCATAATGCTTCTTATTTGCAGTTTCATGTCTTAAAAGATATCTATCGGCACCTGCCTTTTTTAGCCTTTTATAACTCTCAAAGCTTCTTTCTCCAATAGACAAGGTTATAGCACAATCTGGATATTTTAATTTTATTTTTCTTACTATTTCTTCCAAAATTTCATCGGAGTAAAATCCATCTTCTCCACCTTGAAGTACAAAGGTACGAAATCCCAAATTATATCCTTGATTTGCACAGTCTAGTATTTGTTCAACTGTTAATCGATATCTATCTGCATTTTTATTGCTTTTTCTAATCCCACAATAAATACAGTCATTTTTACAGTAATTTGTAAATTCTATTAATCCTCTGATATAAATATCTTTTCCATATATAGAATCACATACTTCTCTTGCATTCTTATATAAATACTCAGAACAATCTCTTTTATTTTTTATTAAACATAGATATTCTTCCTTTTTTAATATTTTCTCTTTTCGAAGTTTATCTATTAATTGATTACATGTTGTTGTAAGTTGTTTTTGCATTAATACCACCCAATCTTCCAATTATAATATGAAAAAATTATTTGATTTTCTGCTTTATTTTTTGATTAATTTTAACTTTCATTTCTGGGAATGCATTAACTAACCTTCTATGCAATGTTGATCTCTTTTCCAAAATAGATTTTACTTTTAGTGTTATTTCTTCTAAAATTTCTTCCGTTATTTCTTCTGTGTTATCTCTTATATCTTTGCTAGTTATATGTACATTACTTATTATTTTTAATGAAATTATATTATCAGTTATATATATTATCATTAAAATAATACTTGTAATGTTCAAAATAATTTCTGGTACTTTATCTATCAAATTAAATAAAAATGGATTTGATACATACATTATAAACATTCCTAATAATCCAAATGGAATCATCGTTCTTAAACATATTCTACCATTTATATTAAATGGATATTTACTGTAATCCCACCATCTTGCATGGAATATCTTTTCCATAAAATAACTTGTTAAATATTCTAGGATAGAACATACAATTACTCCCATAACAAACAAAGCAATTGGATCATTAATATATTTTTGTAGCAATAATGTTATCAATATTCCTCCATAACCGTATATTGGACAATATGGTCCAATTAAAAATCCTCTATTTATAAATTTTCCTTTTTGTATAAGTTTTCCTATTACTTCAATTATCCAACCACAAATAGAGTATATAAAAAATAATAATAAATACATTTCAAATGTGTGTAACATTGTTTTCCTCCATAAAATTTAAAATCTATATTTATATTTTTTGTTTTATTTTCTCCCATTTATCCTATTTTTATTTTAAATATTATAAAATTTATTTTAATTTTGCATATTTCATACCACCTTATATAGTATATCTTTAATTACTTCTCCTGATATAATTAAACCTGCTACTGATGGAACAAATGATATACTTCCTGCTTTACAATTACACTCTAATGTTTCACCTGGCTTAATAGGTTTTTCTCTTGAATAAACTACTTTAAGTTGTTTTATTCCCCTAGTTTTTAATTCTTTTCTCATAACTTTAGCTAAAGGACAAACGGTAGTTTTGTAAATGTCTGTTACTTCAAATTTAGTTGGATCTAATTTATTACCAGTTCCCATACAAGATATTATTGGAATATTTAATTCATTTGCCTTCATAACTAACTCTATTTTAGCTGTTACTGTATCTACGGCATCTACAATATAGTCAATTGTATTATCTAATATAACTTTACTACCTGGCATGAAGAATTCTTTATATGTTTTTACTTTTGCATTTGGATTAATTTCTAATATCCTTTCTTTCGCCACTTCAACTTTTGATTTTCCTATTGTATTTCTTGTTGCAATAATTTGTCTGTTTAAATTTGTTAAACAGACTTTATCATTATCTACTAATATGAAGTTACCAATTCCAGCTCTTACCAATCCTTCCACAACAAAAGAGCCTACTCCTCCTATTCCAAATACAGCTACTTTAGCTTTTTTTAATTTTTCAATGCCATCTTTTCCTATTAACAATTCTGTTCTTGAAAACTCATCTAACATTAGTTATTCCACCTTTTTTTAATCTTAAAGCATTTAATATAACAGTAATACTACTAAATACCATAGCACAACTTGCTATCATTGGATTAATTGAAATTCCAACAGGTTTTAAAAATCCAATAGCAATAGGAATCATCAAAACATTATAGAAAAATGCCCAAAATAAATTTTGTTTAATATTTCTAATTGTTTTCTTACTAATTTTAATCAAATTTAAGATGCTGATTAAATCATTTTTAGTTAAAATTACATCTGATGAATCCATTGCAATATCAGTTCCACTATTTACGCTAACTCCTATATCAGAACTTGCTAATGCAGGACTGTCATTTATTCCATCTCCACACATCATTACATATTTATTTTCTTGTTTTAATTCTTTTATTGTTTTTGCTTTTTCTGATGGTATTACATTTGAAATTACTTTAGTTATTCCTATGTCCTTCGCAATCTTTTCAGCAGTTTCCTTATTATCTCCTGTTAGCATAATTGTTTGTATTTTATTCTTGTTTAAAGTACTTATTACTTCTTTTGTATTTTCTCTAATAATATCATTTACTCCAATAAGTGCAACTACTTCTTTATCTTTTACTGCATATATAATACTATTTCCATTTTCAGCTAGTCTTTTTTCATCTTCTAAATGTTTATTTTCTATTTTATATTTTTCAAGTATTTTTGAATTTCCTAAGATAATTTTTTTATTTTTTATCTTTCCTGTTATTCCATAACCTGCTATATTTTTAAATTCTTCTACTTCCAATATATCCATTTTATTTTGTTCTATATAGTCTGTGAAAGCTTTTCCAATAGGATGAGTAGACTTACTTTCTATACTTCCAACCAATTGCAATAGTTCTTTATCATTCATATCGCTATAATTTAATACTTCAGCAATTTTTAATTTTCCGTAAGTTAAAGTTCCTGTTTTATCAAATACAATTGTATTTACTTTTTGAGCGTTTTCTAATATCTCGCTTTTCTTTACTAATATTCCATTGCTTGCACATAAACCTTCACTTACAACAATAGCCAGTGGCGTCGCCAGTCCTAAGCTACAAGGGCAAGCCACCACCAATACAGTAACAAATGAAGTTATAGCTGTTTCAAATCCTTGACCAATTAGTAAATAACCTAAAAAAGTAATTATTGCAATAGCAATTACACCAGGTACAAAATATCCTGATAACTTATCAGCTACTTTGCTAATTGGAGCTTTTGTATTGCTTGCTTCTATTACTAATCTTACAATTTCTGATATAGTTGATTCTTTTCCTATTCTTTCAGCTTTATATTCAATATATCCATCATAATTAGTACTTCCTGCAATTACTTTGTTCCCTTCTTCTTTTGATACTGGCTTACTTTCTCCTGTTATAAATGATTCATCTAAATGTGCTTTTCCTGTTATTATTTCTCCATCTACAGCTATTTTTTCTCCTGCTCTACTTACTACAATATCACCTTTATTAATTTCATCAAGTGTAACAGTTTTCTCTGTTCCATTTATCTTTATAACTGCTGTATTAGGTGTAATTTTCACTAGTTTTTGTATTGCTTCTTTTGTCTTATCTTTACTAATTCCATCAATATATCTACCTAATTTTATAAAATAAATCACTATTGCAGCTGACTCAAAATATAAATTCATAACTTGATGGTGGTTTCCTGCAAATACAGTATACATATTATAAATACTATATAGTAAACTTGAAATCACACCTATTCCTACCAAAGTATCCATATTAGGAGTTTTGTGAATTAAGTTTTTATATCCATTTTTTAGGATATCAAAACCATAAAACATAAAACATATTGTTAATACAAGAAGGCTTATCATATAATTTATAGCATTAGTATGTGGATTAAGAAAAGGTATTATTGGCAAATTTATCATATGCCCCATTGAAATATACATTAGCAATATTGCTAATATTGTAAAAATTATAAATTTAATCTTTTCTTTTTTATTTTTTTCTTCAATTTTTATTTCCTTAAATTCCCCTAAACTCTTAAATCCTGCTTCTTTTACAAATTCTTCTATTTTTTCTTGATTTAATAGTTTTTCGTCATATTCAATAGTAGCATTTGCCATCACAAGATTAACAGTAGCATTTGAAATACCTTTTTGCTTGTTTAAATATTTCTCAAGTCCATTAGAACAAGCACTACAAGTCATTCCATCAATAGACAAATTTATCTTTTTCATAATTAATCTTCCTTTACTTCAAATCCAATATCTTCTATTTTTTCTTTCATTACACTTTCTGACACTTCGTTTTTTGAAATAACTGTGACTATTCCTTTATTGTGGTCTGCAACTACATTTTCAATCCCTTCGATATTTTTTAGAGCATTTTGTACTCTATTTTCACATCCATTACAAACCATTCCCTCAACCTTAATTACTGTTTCTTTCATTTTTCATTACTTCCTTTCTATTTTATTATTTTATATAATCATACATCATTTGAAGTTGGTGTTTCTGTTTGTATTTTTAATTTAGCAAATTCTTCGTTTGGTATGTACCAATAATCATCTACTACTACAGCATTATTTGGTATATTTTTTATAAAATTAAAACTTTGTATCATATCAGGACTACAACTCATAATCATTGTTGCAAAAAAACATGTTAAAATCCAATAAACAAGTGCTCTTTTAAATTTCATCTTTTCTTTAGGATACTTAGTAAATATTATTATTAGTGGTATTATTCCTAAAATAACAAGTGGAGTTAATGACATTACTAAAAATTGTGTTTTACTCATTGGATCTCTTGTATATGCAAATCCTATAAATGTTTGTGGATCTATTCCAAATTTCATATTTAATCCAAATAAAGCACCTGCTATACAGTGTAATAACTCATGAATGGGAATTACTAAAAGAGTTGCTATCCAAAATCCAATAAAAATTATAAAGAATCCTTTCAAACCAAATAGTATTTTTTTCTTTTTACCTTTAATTTTATTTTCTCTACGATATTCTTCCCTTACTTCTTTATTTAATATACCATTTTTCTTTTGTTTAAATGCCATTATCACTAATATTATTATAAAAATTGGCACTGAAAGTACTAACCAATTTACTGGATTAGACATATCTATCCAATTTTTTTCATCAATAAAACGTGCATTTTCAGGTACTTCTGTTCTCTCATCTACATTTAATTCTGTATTAAAAACATCATTTACTATTCCTACAAATTCTATACTTCCCATATTATATTTATCCTTTTATTTTTTTATAATTTATTACGTCCTTTCATATTTAAATTATTTTCTTTTTTATAAAAATAATATAGCACAAAAGCAAGTAATTTTCAATTAAATCACTTGCTTTTTATGAATTTTAAACTTTATTTATTAATCTCCATATATACTTACTCAAAATTTATTTTATTCCTTGTGCAATTTTTCTGATATTAATAATGCTAATATAATAGACAAACTATCTTTTATTAAAAATGGTAATGATACCAACATAAATGAGTTAGCTATTCCTACACCGGTTAAAAAACTATATTGTAAAATTCCTAATATATGCAATGACGCCAATGCAATTGCAATTAATATAATTTTACTATATATATTGTTCGCACTTTTTGCTTTATTACAAAAGTATACTAGTGGTATAAACCCAATCAAAAAACCACCTGTTAAACCAAATATTGTTGCAAATCCACATTTACCACTTGCAAATACAGGTAAGCCAACTAAACCTAGAAATAAGTATGTCAAAATAGATTTTATACCTTTATTTTTTGTTAAAACACATCCTATTAATGCTATTGAAAAAGTTTGTAATGTCAAAGGTACTCCTCCAGGTAACGGTATTGATATTTGTGCTGCAATAGCTAAGAAAAGTGCTGATACTAAATAAGTAATAGCATTAATCACAATAGTCTTATAATTTTTTGTTACTTTAATAATATTTTCTAACATAAAATGTCACCTCCTCTTTAGAAATTGTATCACTCTTTATGTTTTTTTCAATAAACTAATCAGTCAGTATAATATTAAATTTATTTATAAAGCTATTATTTTCTAATTTTTTATATTTTATAAAAAAAAGCAAAAATTTTGAATAAAAAAGTCATTACTTGACAAACTAAATATTAAGAAAATTTAGAAAGGAAATATTTAAAATGAAAAATACTAAAAGAATTTTATTAATTTTAATAGCTGGATTTTTTATGGCAATTTTAATGAATCCTCAAATAGTACATGCTGAATCCGGCTCTGCAAATACTGATGCAACTTTACGTGAAGCAATCGAAAAAGCAAATAGTGGTGATACTATTACTCTTACAGATAATATTGTTTTAATTAAACCAATCGAAATTACTGATAAAAATATTACTATCAACGGTGATGGTAAAACAATATCATGTGTTGATACAAATTGGACTCCAGCTGGAGCAAATAGTTCATTTCTTACAGCTGGCGCAAACGCAACACTTAATTTAGTTAATCTTACTTTAAAAAATAGTCCAAAATATGGCGTTCAAGCTTATAATGGTGGTACAGTTATCTTAGATAATGTATCAATAAGTGA
>CANQPF010000033.1 GCA_947625665.1 uncultured Clostridia bacterium
CTTCCGAATCGGTTTTAAGGAAAGTGTGAATACGATAATCCTTTTGGCTGGGCTGGCTAGATTCGAACTAGCGCATGCGTGAGTCAAAGTCACGTGCCTTACCACTTGGCTACAGCCCAATGTTTAATATTAAATTTTAAAAATTAATTTTTTGAGAGTTTGTTTGACATTCTGTTTGACATTGCTACTTTTTGAAAAACATTAAATCTTTCAAACTCTCTATATGTCAAGCCTTGCGGTTTTGGAATAACTTTAAAACGATAAAGAGTCAAAGTCTGGTGCCTTACCGCTTGGCTACAGCCCAATGTTAGTTTTGGTCATAGTTTCCGCATACTGACGTTGTAACTCACTTCGTTCGAACAACCTCAGCAGCTTGGCTACAGCCCAATATAAAATTGTAATATCTATTTTTGTCCAACCTTCCGTTGGTAAAAATGGGGTGGAAGATGGGACTCGAACCCACGGTCTCCAGTGCCACAAACTGGCGCGTTAACCAACTACGCTACATCCACCACTTTTTGTAGCTCGTTTACAGCTTATATGCAAGCTTTACGTGAGCACATTTTATATTTTACCTTATTTTCACCCCATTTGTCAACTACTTTACAATATTTTAATAAAATTTTATTTTATTCGCCTGTTGTTGTTGTCATTGATGATGGATCTATTCCATATTGTTTATATATCCAACTCATATAATCAAATGGTTCTACTGTTTCAGGATCTCCATAATTGTATCCGAAAGTATCTACTGTTACTGTTTTTATTTTTGGTGGATCTACTGGCGTGCTAACCTCCTCATTAGCTGATGACTCTTCTGAGTTTTCTTCTGTTGATTCTACTGTTGCCTCTTCTTCTCCACTTGCATCAGCTTCTGACTTTTTGGTTACTTCTACCTCAGCCACTTTTTTAACGACATCCATACCTTCTATTACTTTTCCAAATCCTGTATAATATCCATTTAGTGATATATTTCTCTCTGTCATTATAAAGAATTGTGAACTCTCTGAATTGTATGATTCATCAACTAAATCTGCTGAATATTGCGTATAATCTGATCTAGCCATTGCTAAAGTTCCTTCTTCAAATGGTATTGTATTATTTACATTGTTTGCTGTAAACTCTCCTTTTATGCAGTAAGCTTCATCTGCACCACCGTCACGAATGTCTTTTAATTTTGCTGATCCAGTTCCATCTCCTTTTTCTTTATCTCCACCTTGAATCATAAAATCTTTTATAATTCTGTGAAATGTTGAATCATTATAAAATCCTCTTTCTGCTAATTTAATAAAGTTTGCAACTGTATTTGGTGCTTGATCCGGATACAATTCCATCTTTACAGTTCCAAAATTTTCAATTTCCATTGTTACTATTGGATTTTTCACTTCCATTGTTTGCTTTCTGTAGAATCCATAACCTACAAAAGCTATTCCTGCTATTACTAAAATTAAAATAATTACCAATAATGTTGTTCCTAATCTTTTCATTTTTCCTCTTCCCCATTTTTTATATTTAGGTTTTTTAGGTCTACCTATAACCTTAATCTAGCAAATTGTCGAATACAAATTGCTCTTGCATTCTCATTAGAGATTGCTTTATTGCTTTTGCTCTCTTCTCTCCAATCCCTTCTACATCATCTAAGCTTTTAACATCAGCTGTTAGTATATGTTGGAAAGATTTGAAACTTTTAACTAAATTTTCTACTATGTTGTTTGGCATCCTAGGTACTTTATTTAAAATCCTATAACCCCTAGTATATACTGCAACATCATCATAGTTGTCAAACATTTCATATCCTAAAATTTTTGCAATAGTATTTTCTTTTGAGATTTCTTCATAAGGTAAATCATCTAACTGTTTTATAACTTTATCTACTACATTTTTTCTTCTAGTTGTCGCCACATAGTCTTTAATTATTAGTTCTTCCTCTTTTTCTAATCCGCCAATTAATTCTTCTAACTGCATTCTTACAAGCCTTCCATCATTACCTAACTCATAAATTTTAGATTGAATCTCTTCAACTATCTTCATTACCATTTCTGCCCTCTGAATAGCAGTTATAACATTTTGCAATGTTACTATATCATTAAATTCATATTCGTTCAATATACTTAATTTACTATCAAATACTTTTTTATATCTTTCAAGTGTTTGAATTGCTTGATTTGCCTTGTTTAATACTGCATCAGTATTTTCTAAAATATATCTTTCATTTCCTTTAAATAATGTAATTATATTTCTTCTTTGAGAAATACTTATCACTAAATCTCCAGTTTGTTTTGCCGTTCTTTCTGCAGTTCTATGCCTTGTTCCTGTTTCCATTGTTGGAATATCATGTGATGGTATTAGTTGAGCATTAGCATACATTATCTTTTTAAAGTCTCCACTTAGTACAATTGCTCCATCCATCTTCGCTAATTCATATAGCTTTGAAGAAGTATAATCTTCATTTATGTAAAAGCCACCATCAACCACCTCTTTTAGCAATTCAGTATTATCAGTTATTAATAACAATGCTCCTGTTCTAGCCTTAAGAATATTTTCAAGGCCATCTCGTATAGGCGTTCCTGGAGCTATTAATTTTAAAACCTCTGTTATGTTATTACCTTCTTTTTTTCTCAAAATGCTCCTCCTTATTTGATACCTATTTTTTTGAGTGCTTCATTGATATCCTTGACGCCTATTATATCTAATTTAAATTTATCTTTCAAGAGTTTTTTGTTACTTTCTGGAATTATGCAAGTTTTAAATCCTAATTTTTCTGCTTCTTTCAATCTTTTTTCAATCATATTTATTCTTCTAACCTCTCCTGTTAAACCAACTTCTCCCATTATTACCATTTCTTTAGGTATTGGTATATTTTTAAATACAGAAGCAGTTACTGCAATTATTCCTAAATCTATAGATGGCTCTGTAATTCTCATACCGCCTACTACATTAAGATATACGTCTTGTCCTCCTAACAATAAATTCGCTTTTTTTTCTAAAACTGCAATTAATACTGCCAATCTATTATAATCTAAACCATTTGCAGTTCTTTTTGGAATTCCATAAACACTTTGAGTCGTTAATGCTTGCAATTCAATTAAAACAGGTCTTGTCCCTTCAATGCACGAAATAATACATGATCCAGCAGGATTACCATTTCTCTCAGAAATTAATACATCTGAAGGATTCGTTATCTCACACATTCCTTTATCCTGCATTTCAAACATTCCTATTTCGTTGGTTGAACCAAACCTATTTTTTATACTACGCAAAACTCTATAAGAAAAATACCTTTCTCCTTCTATATATAAAACTGTATCTACCATATGTTCCAATACTCTTGGCCCTGCAATATTTCCATCTTTTGTAACATGACCTATTAAAAACGTTGTAATTTTTCTTTCTTTACATATTCTCATAATTTGAGAAGTTATCTCTCTTACTTGACTTACACTACCTACTGCTGCTGATAAGTCTTCTGAATACATTGTTTGAACAGAATCTATAATTACTAATTTAGGTTGTAATTCCATTATTGCATTATCAACAATTTCAATATTTGTTTCTCCTAAAAACATTATATCCTCATTATTTATTCCTAATCTATCAGATCTAAGTTTTACTTGTTCAGCTGACTCCTCTCCAGAAACATATAGTACTTTTCCTTCTCCTTTTACTTTATCACATAGCTGAAGTATTAAAGTTGACTTTCCAATACCTGGCTCTCCACCTAACAATATAAGTGAACCTTTAACTAATCCTCCTCCTAAAACTCTATCCAATTCATTTATTCCTGTTGTAATTCTTATTTCTTCTTCTGACTCATATTTATTTAATTCTCTCGGTACATTTTTTTCTTTACTTGTAGATAATCTATTTGAACCTTTGTTACTTTTTGATTCGACAACTTTTTGTTCAAAAAAAGTATTCCAACTATTACATGCTGGACATTTTCCAAGCCATTTTGAAGATTCATAACCACATTCATTGCATACAAATATTGTTTTTGCTTTTGCCATATTTTCTCCTTTCGACGAAAATTTTGCAACCAAAAAAAGTATAGCATAAAATATCTGCTTTTGCTATACTTTTCATTTACTTTTCACATAAATAATTTAACTATGTATTTTCTTTATTCTTTTTTCCAAAAGAAAATCCGCTAAACAAGAAATTGTGTAATTTCTTCCATGTGATTTCTTGATGTAAGAATTCATTTATTTCATCTTCAACTTTTTGTTGATATGGCGTTAATTCTACTTTTATTTCTTTATTCCAGTCTATCTCTTGTAACCAGAAAGCTTTAAATTTAGCCCAAAATCCTATTTTTGTAGGTAAATCTTTATTTTCAATAGTTCCTGCGTTAACCTTATTTTTATTATCATTATCTTCTAAATTAATACCACCAAATACTCCTGCTACTTCTGTTCCTTCTGTGTTGTTATTTGTTTCATTAATATTTGTATTAACATTAGCATTATCTTTTGAATCTTCGTTTACCCCAATATTAATATTTGGTATATTATTTAGTTCAACTCCACCAAACACTCCTGATACTTTCTTTTCTTCTCCTAAATCTGCCATTATTTTTCCTCCTTTGTGTTAATCATTACACTTTAATTAATTATTTTATACTATAAAAGAATATATAAATCAAGTATTTTTGCATGTCTTTTTCTTTACTTTTTCGTTACACAATTGTTACGTGTTTGTTACATCAATATCAATTCGCTTGTTATCTCTTATGCTTTTTGTGTTGTTATGAAATTGTTACAGTTTATATATTCCGCTTCTGCACCAGTACATTTCACTGTTATTATTTCATTTTCTAAATTTTCATCTTTTTCTGCTTGGCAGTGCACTAAAATGTAATTAGAAGTATGTCCTTTATATACCCCTTTCTTTTTTTCTTCGATTAACACTTTAACTTCTTTATTAATATATTGCTTATTATACCACATTTCATTAAAATTTGAAAATTCTATCAATTTTTTACTTCTTTCTTCCTTTATCTTTCCATCTATTTGTCCTTTCATATCACAAGCTTTTGTTCCTTTTCTCTGCGAATATTTAAATACATGTATCTTATATAATTTAAGCTCTTTCAAATATTTATATGTTTCTTCAAATTCCTCATCAGTCTCTTGCGGAAAACCTACAATAATGTCTGTAGTAAGAAGTACATCTTCATAAACATTTCTAATTTTTTCGACTATTTGTTTAAATTGTTTTGTAGAATATCTCCTATTCATTCTTTTTAATGTTGCATCACATCCACTTTGCAATGATAAATGAAAATGATGACAAATTTTGTCTAATTTTGATAATCTGCATAAAAACTCATCATCTATAAGAAGTGGTTCTAAAGATCCAAGTCGAATTCTTTCTATTCCTTTAATTTCATTTATTTCCTCTAATAAATCTATTAATTTGTATTCTTTTTCTTTAAAATCTTTTCCGTATGAAGCTACATGAATTCCTGTAATTACAACCTCTTTAATTCCAGAATCTGCAATTTCTTTTATTTCATTTAGCACGTTTTCAGGTTTTCTACTTCTTACTCTTCCACGTGCATATGGAATAATACAATAAGAACAGAAACGGTCACATCCATCCTGAACTTTAATGACTGCTCTTGTTTTTTCCGTATATGTAACTTTTCCAAAATCAACAAATTCTTTATCTTGCATAACATCTTCAACACTTGAGATTGTTTTCTTATTTTTTATATATTCCTCTATAAATTCGACTATTTCTACCTTTTCATTATTTCCTAAAACCAAATCTATTTCATTCATTTGCTCAAGTTCTTTTTTTGCAACCTGTGCATAACATCCAACAGCAACAATTATAGCATCTTTATTTTGTTCTTTCATTCTTCTTAACATTTGTCTAGATTTTCTATCAGACATATTTGTTACTGTACATGTATTTATTATATATATATCTGCTTTTTCATGATGTTCCACTATTTCATATCCAGCTTTTTTAAATTCTTGTGCCATTCCATTAGTTTCATATTGATTAACCTTGCAACCAAGTGTGACAAAAGACACTTTCTTGTTATCACTCATTTCTACAACTCCTATTACAACATTTGGCGCGTTAATTTATTTCATCAACGCGCCAATATCTTATTTTTCATATTTTTACTTTTTTGTACTAAATACTAACACTTATCTTCTTTTTTGCTTCTCTATCTCTTTCCTTCTAATGCATCTAAATTATCTAAAGCTTTTCCTGTTCCTAATGCTACACAAGAAACAGTATCTTGTGCAATCATAACATTTATCCCTGTCTTTTCCTGAAGTAATTTATCTAATCCATCAAGTAAACATCCTCCACCTGTCATATATATCCCTTTATCACTAATATCTGAGACTAATTCTGGTGGAGTTTTTTCTAAAACAGAATGAACAGCATCAACGATCATCATTGCTGGTTCTATCAAAGCTTCCATCATTTCACTAGATCTCATATTTAAAGTTTTTGGAAGACCTGTTATTAAATCTCTTCCTCTAACTTCCATTTCCATATCTTGAATTTTAGGATAAACACATCCTATATTCATTTTCAAATCTTCTGCTGTTCTCTCACCAATCATAATGTTGTGTTTCTTTTTCATGTATTTGACTATTGCTTCATCAAATTTATCTCCTGCAACTTTTAGTGAAGTACTTACAACTGAACCACCTAAAGAAATGACTGCTATATCTGTAGTTCCTCCACCTATATCTACAACCATATTTCCACATGGTTTAGCTATATCAATTCCAGCCCCAATTGCTGCTGCAATTGGTTCTTCTATCAAATATACCTTCCTAGCTCCTGCTTGTGAAGCAGCATCTATTACGGCTTTTTTCTCAACTTCTGTAACCTGTGAAGGAATACAAATCATAATCCTTGGTGAAAATAAAAATTTTCCACAAACACGATTTATAAAATATTTAAGCATTTTTTCTGTTACAGTATAATCTGAAATAACACCGTCTCTTAAGGGTCTCGTTGCAACTATATTTCCTGGAGTTCTACCAAGCATTCTTCTAGCTTCTCTTCCCACGGCCAAAACATTTCCATTATTTTTGTCAACTGCAACTACTGAAGGTTCTCTTAAAACAATCCCTCTACCTTTAACATATGCAATTACTGTTGCAGTCCCTAAATCTATTCCTATATCTTGCCCAAATCCGAACTTAAACATGCTTCCCTTCCCTTCACTAATGCTCTTTTTCAATTTTTTGCTTTTGTCTTATAAACCGTTTTTGTTTCATGCACATTACAATTCCTTTACAATTATATTACATATTTATTGTTTTATCAATAGCTTTTATTGAATTTTAAAAAAAAATATATTATAATTACTTCATGAGTAGTAAAAAAATTATTTCAAAAAATGAAAACGAAACAATGAATTTTGCAAATAAACTTGCACAACATTTACGGACCACAAGACATTGTCATTCTCTCTGGAGAATTAGGTGCCGGAAAAACTAAATTTGTGGAAGGTTTTTTAAGTAACTTCGATTTACAAAATGAAATTTCTAGTCCTACTTTTAATATTGTAAATGAATATAGAAAAGACAACATAGTAATATTTCATTTTGATGTTTATCGTTTGACAGACAGTTCTGAATTTTATGAGATTGGCGGAGAAGAATTTTTTGACCAAGGTATTTGTTTAATTGAATGGGGCGAAATTATTGAAGATGCCATTCCAAAAGAACATATTTCTATAAAAATCGAACGTTTTGAAAATAATGAAGATGATTATGAAAATAAAAGAATTATTTATATAGAAGCAATTGGTGAAAAGTACGAAAAAATAATTGAAAGGATAACTGAAAATTGAAAATTTTAGCAATAGATACATCTAGCAAAACATGTGGTGTTTGCATACTAGAAAATGAAAAAAAAATATATATAAAAGATGAAATAACTGATCGCTCTCACTCTATAAAACTAATGCCAATTATAGAAAATAGCTTTAAACAAACAAACCTAACATTAAGCGACATTAATTTAATAGTATGTGACAAAGGTCCTGGTTCATTTACTGGAATTCGAATTGGAGTTTCAACATGTAAAGCATTTGCAGATAGTTTAGATATTCCAATAATTGGTGTAACTTCTCTAGAAACTTTAGCATACACATATTTAAATAAAAATACTTTAGTATATTCAATCTTAGATGCAAAAAATGAAAACTGTTATGCTGGTTTATATAAATGTGAAAATAACACATGCACTGAAATTTTAGCACCTTTTTCTGCTACTTTAAATGAAGCACTAACATCTATAAAAAGTGCCATTAAATCTGAAAATTTAGTTTTTGTTGGTGATGGAGTTGAACCGTTTAAAGAAAAAATTATACAAGAATTTTCAGAAACAAAAATAAATTTAAAATTTGCAAACTCAACAGACAATCTATTAAACTCATATAACTTAGGAATTGCAGGATATACTAAATTTAAAAATAATAATATAGAAAGTGAATTGCCTTTATATCTAAAAAAACCACAGGCACAGAGGCAATTGGAGGAAAAATTAAATGGAATTTCAAATACGTAGAATGACAACAGAAGATCTAGATTCAATTAAAGACTCTTTAGAAAAAGATTTCGATGATTTCTGGACTGCATCAATTTTTAAACAAGAGTTAATAAATGAAAACTCATACTATCTGGTCGCAACCTCAAATGATGAAATTGTTGGATTCGCAGGATATATGTTGATACTTGACGAAGCAGATATAACAAATGTTGTAGTTAGAAAAGATATGAGAAATAAAAAAATCGCAACAAAATTGCTTTCAACTTTAATATCAATTATAGAAGAATTTCCTAAAATTGAAACTATTACTTTGGAAGTGAATGAAAATAATGTTCCAGCTATTAAGCTGTATGAAAAGTTTAATTTTGAAAGAGTTGGACTTCGCAAAAATTACTACAAAAATCATGAAAATGCATTAATAATGACATATTATATAGATAAAAATCGGTTGAACTATTCAACCGATTTTAAACTTTCTATCATATCTATTTTTTTCAATGAGAAGAATGTAACTATATTTACTATAAGAGTAAATATTATTGTTATAGCAACAGAATACACATAGCTAATTGGATGTATTGTTTTTGCAAATCTCATATATTCAAGTTCACAAGTTCCTAAAATGAAGTTATTCAGTAAATAACCGCCTACAAGTCCAAGAATAATTCCAATTGCTGTTAAAATCACTGTTTCTCTCGAAATATAATTGTATACTTCTTTATCGTAAAATCCTAAAACTTTAATAGTAGCAAGTTCTCTAATTCTTTCACTAATATTTACATTTGATAAATTGTAAAGTACTACAAAAGCAAGTATTCCTGCTGAAACTATCAATATTACAACTACATAATTCAATGAATTCATCATATCACCAATTGAACTCATAACAGTAGAAGTTGGTGTAGCACTACTTACTTCGTTTCTATCCACTATTCCTTTTACCAATCTATCTTCTTGGTCAGTAGTTATTCCATCTTTTTCTTTTAGATATAATACATTAGTTTCATAATCTTCAAAACTTTCCTCATATAAATCTTTAGACATATATGCATAATGTCCAACATAATTTGATACAATATTTGCCACTTTAAATTCTTTTACCTTATCATCTTGATTTCTTATTTTAACTGTATCTCCAACTTTCACCCCTAATAATTGTGAAAGCTTATCTGTTATTGCTATTTCTTTTTCTGCTAATGGAACTGTTTTATGTGTTTTCACATCTGAAAGGTTTATTATTTTATCTAACTCGTTACTTTCTTTTGGCACTATTATTTGGACCTCTTTTTCGTTATCTGAACTTAAGTCATCTGTATCCCCTATAAACATATCTCCTGATGTCATATAAGTCTCTACAATCTCAGTTACTTCATCCTTTTTAGATAAATCATCTATTATTTCAGTCTTTTGACTATCTTCTAAATTTCCTTTCAAACTTATCTGCATATCATATTTAAATATATCTCCAAATTGGTTAGGTAATAACGAAGTTATAGAATCTTTAAGTCCAAATCCCACTAAAATCAGAGCTGTACAACCTAAAATTCCTATAATTGTCATTAAGAATCTCTTTTTATATCTAAATAAATTTCTAACTGTCACTTTTCTTGTAAAACTTAAACGTTTCCAAATAAATGGAACTCTTTCTAATAAAACTCTTTTTCCATTTTTAGGAGCTTTAGGTCTCATTAACACTGCTGGGGTATTTATTAATTCTCTATAAGCCGCATATATTGTTGCACCAACAATACAAATTATTGCAGCAGTTAATCCTATACTACCATAAAAGACATTAAACTCTACAACAAAATTATCAATTGTATACATCATACTGTACATCATCCAAACAATTCTTGGTAAAAATGCACATCCAACATGCATTCCAAGTACTCCACCTATTACACAAGCTAAAACTGCATAAATTATATATTTTGAAGCAATTTGTATTTTACTATATCCTAAAGCTTTCAAAGTTCCTATTTGAGTTCTTTCTTCTTCAACCATTCTGGTCATAGATGTTAAAGAAATCAATGTCGCTATAACAAAGAAAACTAATGGAAATACTGCTCCTAAACTTTCAATACTTTTTGTATCATTTACAAAACTTGTATGTCCCTGGTTTGCGTTTCTATCTAAAATGTACCAAGTTGCATTTTCAATATCAGCAATTTTAGCCCTAGCATCTATTAATTCTCCTTCTGCATCAGATATTTTTTCATTAAATTCTTGCTTGCTTTTTTCAAGTTCCGCTTCTCCTTCAGACAATTCTTGTTTAGAAGAATTTATTTTACTTTGAGCTGATTCAATTTGTGCATAAGCATTCTTCTTTTCCCTTTGCAACTTTTTCTCATTAGCACTTATTTCAGCTTTTGAATTTTCTAATGTCTTCTTTCCTTTTTCAAGTTCACTTTGCCCTGTTGCAATTCCTTGATCTATTTGAGCTATCCCAGCTTGTAACTGCTGTCTATTATTTTCTAATTCTGTACGCTGATTTTCCATTCCTACCTTTTGTTGCTCTAAAGCACCTTTTTGCTCTGCTGGTAAATTGGGATTTTTCAACGCTTCTATAACTTGCCCTAAACTTTTATCTAATTGGGCAATTCCATTTGTTACACTATCTAAATTAGATTGAAGTTGAGCCTTTGAATTTTTTGCTTCATTAAGTTGTGTATTTGCTTCCGCTTCTTTTGCTTGCAATTCCTTTTCGCCCGCTTTAAGCTGAGCCTTTGCACTATCTAACTGCCTTTGAGCTGATGCAAATTCTTTATCAGCTTTTGTTTTATTTTTATTTATCTCTTCTTCACCTTTTTGTAATTCAGCTTTTCCATCTTGAATTTTCTTTTCAGCATCGGCAATCTCTTTTTCTGCATTAGCTTTTTCTTCGTCAAATGTTTTTTGAGCTTCATCGACTTTCTCATTTGCTTTATCAACAAGCATTTCATGCCTTGCATTTTCTCTTTCTTCTTTGATAGCTTCAACATTTTTCTTTACTTCAGAAATATAATCCTCATACTCATCTGAAGAAGTTACAAATTGATTGCTATTTTTAACTTTCATATAAATTTCAGTATAAACATCTTTAGCATTTATATCTTTGTAATCCACATATATAAAATAATTGACTTTTCCCGCACCTAATTTACTAGTACCTTTATCCCTTGAAATATATAGTGGGCTATTGACAACACCAACTATTTCAAGTTCTTTTTGTTTTAAAAATGAAATTTTTTCGCCATCATCATCTGTGGTATCTTCCATTTCTACTTCTAATTTATCTCCTATCTTTTTATTATTAGAAGTTAAAAATATGTCTTCAACTACACATTCATTCTCATTTTCAGGTAATCTACCTTCTTTCAATACAGGCTTATTAATATCATCAATACACATCATTTTAGCAACTGACTCAACATCTTCTATGTTTATCAAAGCATCTTGTGTATATGTACCATGTACCTCTTCAATGTTTTCGACTTTTTTCAAAGCTTCTACATCTTCTTGAGTCAATCCTAAAGTTGAAACCACTTCTATATCATACACATTTGTATCTTTAAAATATTTATCAATTGTATGCAACATATCAGGAGAAGAAGCTCTAAGCCCAACAAAAAAGCCCACACCTAAAAAAGCCATTAATAAAATAGAAATAAATCGTTTATATGTATTTTTTATTTCTTTAACTGTATCTTTCATTAACGCTTTTTTCATCGTTTCTTTTCCTTTCCGTTTTTGCAATTTAATTTTTCTATTGTTTTCATCATCTAACTTTTTCTACTTTTACTATTTCTACCACTCAATTTCTTCTACTGAAATTGGATTTTCGTTTATCGTAATATCTTGTGCCCTTCCATTTTTAAATCTAATTACTTTGTCTGCCATTGGTGCTATTGCTGCATTGTGTGTGATAATCAAAACTGTCATTTCTTCTTTTCTAGCTGTATCTTGTAATAATTTTAAAATTTGTTTTCCCGTTTTATAATCCAATGCACCTGTAGGTTCATCACATAATAACAATTTTGGATTTTTAGCAATTGCCCTTGCTATTGCCACCCTCTGTTGCTCACCGCCAGAAAGTTGCGCTGGGAAGTTATCCATCCTATCTTTTAATCCAACCTTTTTCAATACTGTAACAGGATCTAAAGAATCAAGGCATATCTCAGTTGCTAATTCAACATTTTCTTTAGCTGTTAAATTTTGAACTAAATTATAAAATTGAAATACAAATCCAATATCTTCTCTTCGATATTGTATGAGTCTTTTGCTTTTTAATTTATCAACTCTTTTATTGTCAACAATAACTTCTCCTGAAGTAACACTATCCATTCCGCCTAAGATGTTAAGTGCCGTCGTTTTTCCAGCACCACTTGGTCCTACAATAACAACTAATTCTCCTTTTTCAATTTGAAAATTAGTTTTATTTAGTGCATTAATAGTTACTTCACCCATTTCATATTTTTTTACAACATTTTTAAATTCTATATACGCCATGTATATCACCTCTTTAGTTCTTTTCTTAATTGTTTATAATTAGCCATATTACTTTCTACAAGTGACCAAAATTCACTTGAATGATTCATGTGTTTCAAATGACACATTTCATGTAACACTACATATTCTATAATCTCTTGTCTTTTATGTGCTAGTTTCATGTTTATAGCAATGTTTCTTTTTCCTGTACAACTTCCCCATGCATATTTCATGTTTTTAATAGTGATTTGGTTCGGAAACTCTCCTATACTTTTTCCAAACCTATTTGCACTATCTTCTACAATATGTTTTAAATTTTGTGCTTGTTCTTTAGTTACAGGTCTCTCCTCTTCTAGTTTTTTTTCTTTTTCTTCTATTAATTTTCTTTCAATCCATCTTTGCTTTTTTGAAATCAACTCATTTATATAACTATTACTCACGCGTCTCGGTGCTTTAACAATTACTTTTCCATCTTTTATTTGTATGTATATATTTTTTATATTAGATCTAATAAGTGTATATTCCATTCACAATACTCTTTCCATTTTATATTTAAATTTCATTCTGATATTTTTCGATTTATATTATATCATAAATAATTTAATATTCTACATAAATTCATAAAAAATCAACAAAACTTTATGGTACTTTTCTTTTTTTTGTAAATTCTAAAAGCTTTAAAAATATTGAAAAACAAGCCAAAATATGGTATAATTATGTCAACAATAACATTCTTTTATTTTAACTTTCTATGTTTTCATTTTAGTATTACAACATAGAAAAATGATTATTTTAAGAAAGGGAAGTACATTGAAAAATTTAAAGTTATTTCTTGGTTTATGCAAGAGAAAAAAAGCTACTTTAGCAGTTATTACTTCTTTAAGCTTTTTAGGTATGATTTTGGGATTCGTTGAACCTCAAATGACTAGTCGTGTCTTAGTTGCTCTTCAAAGTATTCTAACCAACAATGTCCAAAGTGCTATTACTGCTTTACTTTTTATTTTAGCATTATTAGCAGTAGATTTAAGTCAAACTGCTGAAAAATTCTTCGAAGTTAAGCTATATTCTAATATTTCACTTGAACTTTCATATAATTTAAAAATGAATGTAGCAAGCAAAACAGCTTCTTCAAGTATTTCTTCCATTAGCAAACATTCTATAGAGGATTTATCCTTCAGTATACTTGAAAGTTGCGAAGAATTTGTAGGTAGTGCATTATTAATATATTCTAATATATGGAATATTTTGATAGGCGTCTGTGTCCTAATCTATACAGCTTTTATAAGCTTAAACATCTTTGTTCTTTTCGTTTGTACTTTGGTTATTATTTTAATTATTCAAAAAAATAATTTTCCTAAAATGAAGGATGCCATTGGTAAGTCAAGAGAAAAGGAAAATTACTCAAAACAAGTAACCAAGTCAATTCTAAAAGGTTTCCAGGACATGAAACAACTTGTTCTTGGAAGTGGTCTAAAAAGCATTTATAAAGATGCACTAAAAGAAGATCATATAGAAAAATCAAAAGCAAGTATGGTCAGGAATAAAAATGAACGCATTTCGCAACTTGTACAATATGTATTTGTATTCATCTTTTTGATAATAAGTACATACCAACTGTACACAGGAAAAATCAATATAGAGAATGTTATAGTCCTTTTCCTTTACAAGAACTATATCTATACTCTTGTTGGATCCTTTTGTGAAATAGGTAATCAATACGCTGACTTTACTGAAGCAGGAGATCGAATTTCCTCAATACTGCAATTTAAAAGTGGTTTTGAAAGAGAAAACTTTGGTCATAACAATGCTGATTCGGCAAAAAATAGCGAAATACAAATTCAAAATATCTCCTATAAAAATATTTTGAAAAACATTTCGCTCACAATTAGTCCGAATAGTTTTGTATCAATTGTTGGACGCAGTGGATGTGGTAAATCTACATTGTTAAATGTCCTTTCACATTCAATAAATCCAACAGAAGGTATTATTAGCATTGGAGATACAGATACCAATGACTTTGATGGTCTAGCACTAAGACGGTTAATTGCTTTAGTTCAACAAACTCCTCAATTATTCTCTTTTTTAACAATAAGAGACAATCTGAAACTAGCAAAGTCTGATGTTTCTGATGAAGAACTACATAAAGTATTATCTTTAGCTGATGCTGATGATTTTGTTTCAGAAAGAGGTCTTGATGTAACTTTAGAAGAATTAAATCTGTCTGGTGGACAAAAACAAAGACTATGCATAGCAAGAGCTCTACTTAAAGATCCAAAGATTATCCTTTTTGATGAAAGCACAAGTGCTTTAGACAACATCTCTCAAGGAAAAGTAGTTTCATCTTTCAAAAAGCTCTGCTCAGAACATACTATCGTAATGGTAGCCCACAGATTGTCAATTGCAAAATCTGCTGATAAAGTAGTTTTCATGAAAGATGGTGAAATCTCTGATGTAGGCACTTTCGAAGAAATTTACAACAGAAATGCTGATTTTAGAGAATTGGCCAAAGAGGAAGCAACAATTACATCTTATTCATGTTAACTTTGTAGTTTTAATTTTAATTTTCAAAAAAATACAACTCATATTTGAGTTGTATTTTTTTTTATTTTTAGAATATTTTTGTTTTTTTTGGACATTATACTTATTAAAGGAGAGAATATTATGAAAATTTTAAATTATATAGTTTTAACATTAGTAATCATAGGTGCTTTAAACTGGTTACTAGTAGGACTTTTTCAATTCAATTTAGTAGATACTTTATTTGGCCAATTGTCAATAATAACTAGAATAGTATATATTTTAGTCGGTCTTTCTGGTTTATGGTCAATTGCATTCTATGGAAGAGTATCTGATTAAAATAACAACCTCGCGTTTCCCGCGAGGCTGTTATTTTTATACTTTTTTAATACATAGAAACTTCTACTATTTTAAAACTAGCAGTTTTAATATCTTCTAACATATCAGAAGACACATATTCAAATGCTTTAAAATCTTGCCTTTGTCCAGCATTTAAATTATTTACGTATACTGTATCTGTTGTTATTCTTGAGCCATCAGTTTTCACTGCTTCAATTTGAATGCTAAAAGACTTATTTTCTGATGACTTATTTATTACTGTTACAGGAAGTTCTGTTTCAGTCATGTATTCACTTTTTGTTGCTTTAAACTCTCCGATGTTAACATCTGCATAATTTGCTAATATTTCATCTGTTTTCCCTCCTGTAGCTGTATTCATATTATCATTAAATGTATCAACTGCATTATTTACTGTGTCTGATAATGTTTTTTGTGCTTGATAAACAACTACGCATGTTATTATACAAATAATAAGCCTGCTATTGCCATTCCTTTACTTGCTTTTTT
>CANQPF010000034.1 GCA_947625665.1 uncultured Clostridia bacterium
CCAGAAGGATAAGGAAATTCAATTAATCCATACCACTTTTTCATTGAATAATCATTTTTAGCATAAAAAGTTCCTTCTTTTTCCCATTTTTTTTGCCATTTTTTTTCTACTGTTTTAAAATCATAACTCATTAGCACTTGCTCCTTTCGATTTTGTTTACACACATAGCTATTATATAACAAAAAGCCGATAAATACAAGATTTTTGGCAGCTTATTACAAAAAAATTAGAGTCAGTTATAACTACTGACTCTAACCCACATATTCTTAATTATTGTTTTATAGTATTGCTAATTAATAAGTTAATACTATTTGCTATTTATATTTGAATATTTGACTAGTATATTTTTTAAGTCTTCTTCACTTAAATCCGAATACATTCTTCCGTCGATTGCTATGTTTATATCACCGCGTTCTTCAGAAACTAATACGCAAATACCAACATTGTCTTGTTTTGAAGCACTTAATGCTGCTCGATGTCTAGTTCCAGCATCTTGTGGAAGAGTAACATCATCATCCTCCTCAGATAGAGGAATTACTGATCCAGCGCTACTTATTTGTCCATTCTCAGTAAGAACGACTGCACCATCATGAAGAGGTGTATTTGGAACAAATAAATTTTCTAATAATTCACGTGAAATATCAGCATTTATAGGTATTCCAAATTTGCCAATATCGTTGTCATCTTTTGCGACGACAATTAGTGCACCAGTTTTGCTTTTTGCCATATCAGAAGTTGCTTGGACAATAGCTTCAATTTCTTCTGTTGAGTTTGAATTTTCCTCAGTATCTTTATTTTTGAAAAGTTTAAAAAAGTCTACTTTATCCAATTCAAAAATTTTAGTTATTATTGCAGCTAACATAAGCATTCTGAATAAGTTTGATGCATACATTAAAAATAATAATGCTGAAACAGTAAAAAAAGTAGTTAAACTATAAGTTTTTGCTTTAAAGATAGCAATTATGAAATATACTATCATAAAAACTATTATGCAAAGATCTACAAAGTTTATTGTCATTGTTATCATAAATATTTATCCTTATTTTTTAATCTTAAGAATATGTGTTGTTTTGCTTTAAATATTTATTATTTAAGCTAATTTAATTATACCACAAAAAAGCATAAAACTCAATAAGCACAAGGATTATCACAACTTGAAATTAAAAAATATTGAAATAATTTTTCAAAAATGATATAATACTTAAATGAGGTGTAGTTATGATAGATATTGAAAGAGCTAAACGTACTTTCAAGGAATATGTAAAAAACTATAACCCTGAAGATTGTAGAATAAAACTAAAAATAACTCATATTGAAAGAACTTCTCAAGTATCAAAAATAATAGCTAAAAAGTTGCAATTAGAAAATGACGATATACAGTTAGCAGAGCTAATAGGTCTATTACATGATATTGGAAGGTTTGAACAAATAAGAAGATATCACACTTTTATCGACAAAGACAGTATTAACCATGGAGTATGTGGAGTACAGGTTTTATTTGATGATGGTTTAATAAAAGATTTTGTAGAGGATAGACAGTATGACAATATAATAAAAATAGCAATATTAAACCACAATACTTCGCAAATAGAAAGTGGACTTGATGATAGAACAATGTTGCATTGTAAGATTTTACGAGACGCAGATAAAACAGATATCTTTTATACATTAACCTTTGAAGATGTAAGACCAATATACAATAAAGATAATTTTGAGGAAGACCATATATCTGATGAAATTTTTAATCAATTTATTCAAAAAAGGAAAATAAATTATAGTAATATACAAACTTCAGCGGACATTTTAGTAGCAAATTTTGCATATTTATATGACTTCAATTACAAATATGGCTTAAAACGTATCTATGAAGAAGGTTACATTGACAAGTTATATAATAGATTTAGATTTAGTGATAGTACAACAATGGAACGATACAACAAAATATATGAAATCAGTAAAAAAGAAGTCAAGGAAGTATTACAAACAGAAGGAAATGAAATTAAATATATCTAAATTTTAAAAATTAAAAATTTAACTACAGTATAAAAATACAAGTTGTTATAAACAATAAGTTAAAAAGAGAAAAATACTTGAAACATAAAGGATAGATATTGATATGATAGATATAGAAAAAACTATGAATGAATTTGAAAAGTATGCTAAAAACTTTAATCTGGAAGAAAAAGCATTGGAAAGAAAAAGAGCTCATTCATATAGAGTCATGAAAATAAGTGCACAAATAGCTAAAAATTTAGAAACGGAAGAATTGAATGGAGTAAAATTTAACGAAGACGATATACAAATAGCAACATTAATAGGATTATTACATGATATTGCAAGGTTTGAGCAATATACAAGATACAAAACATTTACTGATAAACGTTCAGTTGATCATGGGGATTTTGGAATAGAAATCTTGCAGACTATACAAAAAGATACAGGAAAGAAATTTATCAGAAATTTTATAGATACAGATAAATATGACAGAATAATATTAAAGGCAATAAAGAATCACAACAAATATAAAATAGAAGAAGGTTTAACTGCCAAAGAAAATATATTTTGTAAGATAATAAGAGATGCAGATAAATTGGATATATTTTTTGAAGCATCAGAAGTATTTTGGAAAGATGATAAAAGTGAAGTAGAAGACTTAAAGATTTCACCATACATCCAAGAACATTTACATGAAAACAGTACAATAGAAAGAAAGGCAGAGATAAAATTTAATAGGTTAGACACAATGATATCAATGATATATTTTATATTTGATTTAAATTATAAAAAAAGTTTTAAAATAATGAAAGATGAAGATTATATAAATAGAATAATAGATCAATTTAGTTTTAAATACGCAGGGACAAAAGAAAAAATGGAAGAGATTAGAGAAATAGCAAATACATATATAAAAGGGAGAAACTAATATTAATGGGCAAAAACGTATTAATAACTGAAAAGCCTTCAGTAGCGATGGAGTTTGCAAAAGCATTAAAAATAAATACTAACAGAAAAAATGGATATTTAGAATCAGATAAATGGCTTATCACTTGGTGTGTAGGTCATTTAGTTACGATGAGCTATCCTGAAAAATATAATGAAAACTTAAAATATTGGAGAATAGAGACGCTTCCTTTTATACCACGTGAATGGAAATATGAAGTAATACCAAATGTACAAAATCAGTTTAATATAATAAAAGACATATTAAATAGAGATGATGTAGATACAATTTATGTTAGTACAGACTCTGGAAGAGAAGGAGAGTATATATATAGATTAGTTGACCAAATGATAGGAGTGAAAGTCAAGGATAAAAAAAGAGTATGGATAGATTCTCAAACTGAAGAAGAGATTATAAGAGGAATAAAAGAAGCAAAAGATTTATCAGAATATGACAGCCTTTCAGATAGTGCATATCTGAGAGCTAAAGAAGATTACTTAATAGGAATTAATTTTTCAAGACTATTAACCATTATTTATGGAAGAACCTTAGCGAATAAAATGAAGGAAGACAGAGCATCAATTTCTGTTGGAAGAGTTATGACTTGTGTTTTAGGAATGATTGTTTCAAGAGAGAGGGAAATAAGAAATTTTAAGAAGACAAAATATTATAAAGTTTTAATGGAAGCAGGAAAAGATAAAGAAACATTTAAAGCTGAATGGAAAGTGAACGAAAAATCAAAATATTATGAATCTCCAAAATTGTATAATGATTCAGGATTCAAAAAGGAAGAAGAAGCAAAGAGTTTTGTTGCAAGTTTAGCGGGAAAAAAAGCAGTAATAAAGGAATTAAAAAAGTCAAAACAAAAAGAAAAAGCACCGCTATTATTTAATCTAGCAGAAATACAAAATGAATGTACGAAAAGATTTAAAATAAAGCCAGATGAAACTTTAGAAATAATTCAAAATTTGTATGAAAAAAAATTAGTTACTTATCCAAGAACAGATGCAAGAGTATTATCAACAGCAGTTGCTAAAGTTATAAAAAATAATTTAAATGGAATAGCTAGAGGATATAGAAACGAAGAAGTTCAAGGATTTATAAAAAAGATGGTGGCAGAAAAATATTCAACGAATCTTATAAAAACTAAATATGTAAATGACAAAAAAATAACGGACCATTATGCAATAATTCCAACAGGACAAGGATATGAAAATTTAGATAAACTTCCTGAGTTGCAAAAACAGATTTATGAAGTTATAGTAAAAAGATTTTTAGCAATATTTTATCCACCAGCAGAATATAGTAAAATGCAAGTAACAATTAGTATAGAAACTAACGAACAAATAGAAAACTTTAATGCTAGTGAAAAAATCTTAATTAGTAAAGGGTATCAAGAAATATTAAAACCAAATGGGAAAACTTCTACTAATCAAAAAGATATTGCAGGGCGGAGAGGAACAGAATATAGAATTTTTGAAGAAACTAAAAAAAGGTCAAGAAATCGAAATTGAAAATTATGAACTTAAGGAAGCGGAAACATCTCCACCAACAAGATATAATTCAGGAACAATTATTTTAGCAATGGAAAATGCAGGAAAGTTGATAGAAGAAGAGGAACTACGTGAACAAATAAAAGGTGCTGGAATTGGAACAAGTGCGACGAGAGCAGAAATTATGAAAAAGCTAGAGAGAATAAAATATATAAAAATTAATAATAAAACGCAAATTGTAACACCAACTGACAAAGGTGAAATGATATATGATATAGTAAGAAATTCAATGCCAGATATGCTAAATCCAAAACTAACTGCAAGTTGGGAAAAAGGACTAGATATGGTAGCGAAAAAAGATATAAAACCAGAAGAGTTTATGACAAAATTAGAAAATTACATAAATTTAAAATTTAAAAAAGTAATGATGTAAAAGTAATTATGTGACTTCCAAATAAATGCATAATGAGAAAGGAATGAAACTTAAAATTGAACACCATAATAGGAGAACTAGGAAAGTCTCAAAAATTTGTTGAAATAGTAAATCATTTAGAAAAACAAAAAAGTCCGGTAGTGATATCGGGCTTAGTTAGCGTGGGAATGGTTCAACAATTAGTTGCAATTCATGAGTTTTCCAAAAAACCAATTTGCATTATTACATACAATGAAATTGAAGCTAAAAGAATATATGAGAATATAAAATATTTTACAGAAAAAGTCGTTCTATTTCCTAAAAAAGAGATAGTTACATATGACTATGTTGCAGAAAGCAAAGATTTACCATATCAAAGAATAGAATGTTTAAATGAAATAGTAACAAAGAAAAACTTAATAGTTGTAACTACAATAGAAGCGGTAATGCAAACTATTCCTGAAAAAAATATATTATACAAAAATACACTTTCTTTTAAAGTAGGAGATATTTGTAACATTGACAATATTAAAGAAAAACTAGTATCACTTGGCTATGTTAGATATAACTTAATAGAAGGTCGTGGTCAGTTCAGTATAAGAGGAGATATTATTGATATTTCTGTAACAGAAAATACCGGAATTCGTATTGAGCTATGGGGAGATGAAATTGATTCAATAAGGAATTTTAATATTGTTACTCAAAGATCTATTAAAAATCTTGATAAAGTAAAAATAAATCCAGCACATGAATTTATTTTAGATAAAGATATAGAAGAAGTTTGTAATGAAATAAGTAAATTACCATATAAAAATAAAGATATATTAGAAGAAGATATTGAACAAATAAAATCAGGTAATTACATCAGTAAAATAGATAAATATTTTGAATGCTTTTATGGTGAAAAAAAAGATAATCAAGTTTCAAATTTAATAAGCTACTTAAATAGTAACTATATAGTTGCAATTGATGAATTAACAAAGATACAACAGCGTGCTAATAATATCCAAAAAGATTTGAAAAATCTGTTCAAAACATTAATTGAAAAAGAGAAGATAATTCCTCAAGCATTACAAAATATTATAGATATAGAAGATATAGAAAAGCAAGTTAAGCAGAAAAAAATCTATTTAGAAAAACAAGATAAGAAATCATTAGTTCAAGCTGAAAACTTTCACTTTAATTATAGAGAAATCAACTACTATAAAAGTGATGTAGAAAGCTTTATTAAAGATATGCATAGATACATTGCTGAGAGAAAGCGTGTATATTTATTGGTAAATACTAAAGAAAAAGTAAAAAATATACAAAAAATTTTGAATGAAGAAGACATTCCTAATGTTTATGAAGAAAAACTAAATCAAACTATAATTGTAAAAAGCAGAGAAAGTTTTGTTACTATAAGTATAGGAAACCTAACAGAAGGATTTGTTTGTGGTGATACAGAGCAGATAATTGTATCTGCAAATAATTTGATAGATGGAGAAAAACGAAAAAAAAGAACTAGTAACAAAGAATTTCGAGAAGCTGAAAAAGTAGTTTTTGCAGATTTAAAAATAGGAGATTATGTAGTTCATAGAACCCATGGAATAGGAACATATATTGGAGTAAATACAATAAAAGCAGATGGAACAATAAAAGATTATATAAAAATAAAATACAAAAATGAAGATATTTTGTATGTTCCAACAAACCAAATGGATTCAGTTAGAAAATATATTGGAGAAGAGGGTTTAGCTCCAAAAATAAATCGTTTAGGAAGCAAAGAATGGGAAAATACAAAAGCACGTGTAAAGAAAAACTTAAGAGAGGTTGCACGAGAACTTATAGAGTTATATGCCAAAAGAGAGAAAGCCCAAGGGTTTGCGTTTAGTAAAGATACACCTTGGCAAAGTGAGTTCGAAGGTAAATTTCCTTATCAAGAAACAGAAGACCAAGAACGTTGTATAGAAGAAGTGAAACATGATATGGAACTTTCTAAGCCAATGGATAGACTGCTTTGTGGCGATGTTGGATATGGAAAAACAGAAGTGGCTTTAAGAGCTGCATTTAAAGCAGTAATGGATCAGAAACAAGTTGCATATTTAGCACCAACGACAATACTTGCAGATCAACAATATAAAGAATTTGCTGAAAGAATGAAAGATTTTCCAATTCATGTAGAATTACTAAATAGATTTAGGACAAAAAAACAACAAGATGAAATAGTAAATAAATTAAAATTAGGAGAAGTAGATGTTGTAATAGGAACACATAGAATTCTTAGTAATGATGTCGAATTCAAAGATTTAGGATTACTCATAATTGATGAAGAGCATAGGTTTGGAGTAAAAGATAAAGAGAAAATAAAACAATATAAAACAAATGTTGATGTACTTACAATGACGGCAACACCAATACCTAGAACATTGCACATGTCAATAGTTGGAGTACGTGATATGTCTGTTATATACGAACCACCACATAATAGAAAACCAGTACAAACTTACGTATTAGAATATGATCCAGAAGTAATTAGAGAAGCTATTACAAGAGAATTAGAAAGAAATGGTCAAGTATTTTATTTATATAACAATGTAGGTCATATAGAAAGTAAGGTAAATAAAATTGCAAATTTAGTTCCAGAAGCAAAAGTTTCTTATGCACACGGAAAAATGACAGGTTCTCAAATAGAAGAAATTATGCAAGAATTTATAGATGGAAAGACAAATGTTTTAGTTTGTACAACTATCTTAGAATCAGGAATCGATATACCAAATGCAAATACAATAATAGTAGAAAATGCTGATAGATTAGGGTTAGCACAGTTATATCAAATTAGAGGAAGAGTTGGAAGAGCAGACAAACAAGCCTATGCATATATCACTTATAAAAGAGATAAGTTATTATCAGAGATTGCAAATAAAAGATTACGCGCAATAAGAGAATTTACAGAATTTGGTTCAGGATTTAAAATAGCAATGCGTGATTTAGAGATTAGAGGAGCCGGAAGTTTACTTGGAGAAATTCAATCAGGTCATTTAGAGCAAGTTGGATATGATACATATTGTAACTTATTAGACCAGGTTGTAAAAGAAATGAAAGGAATTGAAGTAGAAGAAGAGCAAGATATCCAAATAGACTTGGATGTAACTTCATATATTCCAGACACTTATATTTCAGACTCAAACCAAAAAATCGAAATATATCAAAATATTGCACTATGTAAAAATGAAAAAGATCTTCAAGATATAATAGATGAGATAATAGATAGGTTTGGAAATATGCCAAAGGAGTTAGAAAATCTTATTTCAATTGCAAGAATAAAATATCTTGCACGTACATTGAAAATTGAAAAGATTGCTAGTAAAAAAGCATTTGTGGTAATAACGTTTAGTGCAAACAAGTTTGATATAGATGTAGACCAACTATTAAAAGAATATGGCAATAAAATAAAATTTTCACCAGGAGTAAAACCAAGAATAACATTAAACATTGTAAATAATAATGAAAAAAAAGTATTACATGAAATAACAGAATTCTTATTAAAACTTTAGTTGTAATATAAATATAATAAAAAAGATATGCTTTTGTAACATATTCGTTTTTGCAGTTGACTGTAGCTGTTTGCTATTTGATAGCATAAAAATGTAAAAATTAACTATTCAAAAAAGGGTGGGATTATGTTACATTATATATGTAAAAATGTAGATAAAGTGCATAATTTTGTACTCGGAGGTTGAATTACAATGTCTAAAAAAATATTCATATTCTTTTTATGTTGTATTTTAATAGTTATTAGCATTTTACCTTGTGTAAGTATTTCTAGTACTATATTAACTGATGAAGATATAATTAGTTCAGTAGATGATAGTACTGTTGATGCTTATAAAACAGCTATTAATAATGAAAATTCTAGCAGAGAAAATGGTCGTATATGGGTAGATAAATCTGTATATAAACATGATAATACAAATGAAATGAATACAGTAACTTTGGATAATGAATTTAATATTGATTATGATGATGACTTTTTGGAAGTGTTTTCTGCTTTAGGTTCTAGTCAAAAAACTTCATATGAGCAGAAAACAGGAATTGACATAAGTATATCATTAGATGTTTCTGCAAGCATGAACATCGATGATAGAATAGGAAAAGCTGTAACAGCATTAAATGAATTTATTGATACTGCAATGGCAGAAAGTGAAAACAACAGAATTGCTATTTCTGTATTTGGAATAGATTCAGTACAATGTTTACCTTTAGATCATTATAGTAAAAAAGACGGTCAAGATTATATAACTGTAACATATTCTACGGTTATTCCAGGTCATAGCATCGATAATTATTATCAATTGTCATTTAAAGCACAAAAGCAAGATGGTTCAGAGGTAACTAAGGTTATAAATAACTTTGAGACAAAAGATACCCCAACTAGTAATCTTGATTCTTCAGGAGTAAAAATAGGTCCAGGAACGAATATTCAAAAAGGTAATTATAAAGCATTAGAAGCATTAACAAATAGCGAATTAAGTGAAGATGTAAATCAGATTCCAGTTTTTATATTATTCACAGATGGTTATGCAAATGCCTGTAACGAATATACTTCAGAGGAACAATATAGTTGGTATAAAGATACTGATAAAGTTAATTGCTGGAGAGATAGTGGTGAACTTTTAGGACTACTAGAAGATTCACATACTCAAAATCCAGGATCTTCAGGTGTATACAAAAAAACTACGCACGAAGATGACGAAGGTATTGGAGTTTCAAATATTGTAATAATGCAGACTCTAATGTCTACCGCATAAAAAAAAGCTGAAGTAGAAAAACATTATAAAGAGGAAGGAAATGAAATTTCTTCATTATTAGCATATAACGTGGGAGTTGATCTTTCAAAATATTATGAAAGTTATGGATATGATAGTTATAAAGAGGCTTGTATACCTGTAATGGATGCTATTTTAGATCCAACAAGATTTTTTAAAGCAGATTATGATTCTAGTACTTTAGGATATGGACCTAAAGATTTAGAAAGTGTAGATGAAAGCCACAAAACTACACATTATGCAGCATATAGTAAAAAGGTTACAACAGCTTATGATGCATTTCAAAGGTGGCTAACTGGTAATGATACAGTTACTGTAACTACGACTGAAGTTACAAGAAACTTTGGTCAATTACCAGAAGATAATCCTATAACAAAAGATGATATAAGAAAAAATATAAATTATTTGCCTAGTAGTAATTACATAGATGTTGATAGTGATCAGATAGAAAAATCATTTGAAGAAATTTTTTCTTCTGCAGTTTCTTATAGAGATTCATATGTTCCTATAAAAAATGAAAATTCACAATCATCAAAGAAGGAGCTTACATATGTAGATCCAATCGGAAAGTATATGAAAGTTAAAGATGTAAAGAAATTTTTGTTGTTTGGTAAGGAATATAATGTTGTAAAAGAAGAGCAAGAAGATTCAGAAAATGTTTCATATAAAGTAGTAAATGACGAAGGAAGCGATAGTGAACAAGTAACTAACCCTAATTATGATAATGAGACCAAGTTTTCTTTAAGTGATATTAATATATGGATAGAAAAAAATAAAGATTCTTCTAAAAATTATGATGAAGAATTACATGTTGAAATTCCTAGACAAGCATTACCTATTAAAACTAATTCTGTTTCAATAGATGCAGATGGAAATGTTTCAAGTTATCAATATGCTGAATCAGAAAATAATTTACCATTAAGGCTTGTTTATACTATAGGAATGGATGAAAGTATTTTAGATGGTGAGGGAAAAATTGATACTACTAAACTTACTGAAGAATACATAACTAGGAATGAAAGGGAAATTGATGACAAGAAGTATTTAGACTTTTATCCTAATTATTGGGGAATAACTAAATATAATGATAATTCTGAAGATATAATGGGTGATTCTTATGCCACATACCTACCTTCAGATAGAAATAATTTCTATGTTTATCAGGATAATGAAATTATATATAAAACCAGCTCTAATGGAGAAGGCCTATTAGAAGATTCTGGTGGAAATGTTCAATTATCCGAAGAGGTTACAAATTTAGAAGATATAGATAAAGAAGCTACTTACTATGTACCAATAAGTTATTATGTTTCTACTGAAGATGGAAAAGGTAAAGAGGTACAATATGCAGTAGAACATAAGGGTTCAGATTTCTTTGGTAAGGACGAGGAAAGTTATTTAACTTATTATGATAAAGTTAAAGATACTGAAGTTAAAGAGACAGGCGAGAATACTGTTGTTGCAACAAAAAAGGGTGGCAAAAAAATTATGGACTTGCAAAGAATTGCAACAGATAAAACGGAGAACAAATCACAAACTGCGAATAAATTAAATGCTCCTAGGTATACAGACAATTCAGATAGCATAAAAATAATTGAAAACTTAGGAAATAATGGTAAACTTTCAATTATAGAAGCAGATTTGCCTTCACCAAGTCCAGAACCAACACCGGAACCGACAATAGAACCAGCGCAACCAACACCGGAGCCAACGCCGGAACCGACGGCAGAACCAACGTCTGAGCCAACACCAGAACCAACACCAGAACCAACTCCTGAACCAACGCCTGAGCCAACGCCTGAGCCAACACCGGAACCAACTCCAGAACCAACTCCAGAACCAACATCGGAGCCAACGCCGGAGCCAACACCAGAACTTACACCAAGCCCAACACCGGAACCAACGCCAGAGCTTACACCAAGTCCAACACCAGAATTAACACCTGAAGCAACTGAAACACCAAGCCCATCATTAGTTCTAAGTACTGAACCAACACCATATCAATCAATTAATAAGCCACGAAGTATGGCAAAAGAAATAGAAGGTAAATTACCTAATGCGGGAAAACTTGCTTTAATACTTCTTCCTATTGCAGTTATCTTGTGCGTATATTTCTGCATTAGATATCACAATTTTAAAGATATTAAATAATAAAATTAAAAACGAAATATTGAAAATAACTGCGTTTTATGATAACATCTGATGAAGAATAATTAATGGAGGTGATAATATGGCAATATATAGATGTACATTGTGTGGATATGAATATGATGAAGAAAAAGAAGGAACAAAATTTGAAGATTTACCAGACGATTGGAAATGTCCAATCTGTATGGCATCAAAGGATGTTTTTGCAAAAGTAGATGAATAATAATTCATAACTTTATAAAGTTAGACATGTATTATAAATTTTTAAAGTTTACAATTTAAGAAACTATAATTCCATAACAGTTTCTAAAGTAATACTACTTAACATTAAAATTTATAATATATGTCTTTTTTTAACCATTAATTGTTATAAAATAATTGAAAATTACATGTTTTTATGGTATTATTTTGATAATGAGTCAGATTTAGAAGGAGGATGTTTATGAAAGGAGAAGAATGGTTTTTCTTATTTCTTTTTGTTTTAGTCATTGCAATTATGCTTTCAAAGATATTTGGGGGAGTTAATGTTGAACCACAATATAATGTCGTAGAGGATGAAAATGTCCAAAAAATATATGAATATGGCGAAGAAATTATGAAAAAAGATTTACAGCCAAATACAATAATTGCTAAATTAAATGGAGAAGAAGTACTATTTCATGAAGTAGAAAGATACAAAAATGCAATGAATAATAATGGTGAAGCAAATTTAGCAAATAAAGGTGCTTTATATCAAGTATTAGAAAATAAGATTTATGTATATATGGCAAAGAGATTTCCAAGCGTTGTAGAATATGATTTAGATATAGAAAACAATATAGAAAAAGTAAAAAATGAGTGGATAAATGGGGATAAAGATTATAAAATAAAATTATTGGATTCTTTATGTATAGGAGAAAATGAAATTTGGTTAAATGAAAATGATTTTATAACCTATATGCAGAATATATCAGTTGAACAAATGTTAATACAAAAAGGAAAGTTAGTTGTAAATAAACTAATGATGGAAAAACCAGAATTGGTAAATGATCAAACTCTTAATGAAAAGGTTAAAAATTATAATGCAAAAAAATCTGAACAAGATAAATATCAAGAAATGAAGGCAGCAGAGGGTGGAAGTTCAGTAAATGAAGCAGATACAGCTATAAATGAAATTAGAGATATATTTGTTAAAGATTTAATACAACAATCTAATTTAGAGTTATGTGCAGATAAAGGTGAATTATCAACAAAGGTTCCTGAAATATATAAAGGACAGTAATTCTTTGGGAGGATAAAATTGAACAAAACTAAAACACTAGAAACAGATAGATTAATATTAAGAAAAATTACTATCGATGATGCAGAAGGACTATATAAAAATTGGGCTTCAGATGAGCAGACCAATAAATATATTGGATATAAATTACATTATAATGTAGAACAGACCAAAAAGTTGATTTATAAATGGATAAGTGAATATTATAGTGGGGCAATTAGATGGTGTGTTGAATTAAAAGAAACACATGAAATAATAGGAATGATTCATGCTACTACAAATAAATTGCAAGATAAATCAACACAAGTTGGTTATAGTTACGGTTCAAAATTTTGGGGTAATGGATATGCAACAGAAGCATTGGAAAAAGTCATCGCATATTTATTTGAGAACTGTGACTTTTATATAGTAGAGTCAGTATTTTATAGCTGGAATGAAGCAAGCGGAAGAGTAATGGAAAAAGCAGGAATGAGAAAAGATGCTGAATTAAGAAGCAGAGCAATACATCAAGAAACGGGAGAACGTGGAAGTATAATTTATTATTCTATTACTAAGGATGAATATGAAAAAATGAAAAATAAATAATTATAAGATTTAATTGTTATATTTTATAAAATATGATATAACCTATATGGAAGGTAGGTGTGTCATATGATAAAAGAAATTGTCGGAATTCAATGGGGTGATGAAGGAAAAGGACGTGCATCACACTATGAATCAAAAAATGCAGAAGTTGTAGTTAGATCTACAGGTGGAAACAATGCAGGACACACAGTAGTAGCCAATGGAAAAAAGTATGCAATGCATTTGTTGCCATCATCAATAATAAGAGACGAAGTAAAGTCAATAATTGGACCAGGAGTTGTTGTTGATCCAGATGTTCTTATTTCAGAGATTGAAACAATTCGAAAAGCAGGAGTAAAAATTAATCCACAAAAGTTGTTTATAAGTGGAAAAGCACATGTAATAATGCCACATCATAAAGAATTAGATTTATTATACGAAGAGATGAAAGAAAACAAAATAGGAACAACTAAAAGAGGAATAGGACCTTGCTATTCAGAAAAAAGTGATAGAACTGGAATAAGGATGTATGACTTAATAAGCGGAAAGCTAACCACTCAAAAAATCGAAGAAACATTAGAAAAAGCAAACATATTATTAAAGCAAAGAGGACATAAGACTTTCGATAAAAAAGAAGTATATGATTTATGTATGAAATGGAAAGAACAACTACAAGATTATATATGTGATACTCAACCTATTATAATGCAAGCATATAAAAATAAAGAAGATATTATAATAGAAGGAGCTCAAGCACTATATTTAGATATAGATCATGGAGATTATCCATTTGTAACATCATCAAATCCTAATGCAAGTGGTTCGGCATCAGGGGCAGGAATAGGACCAACACTAGTTGATGAAGTTGTAGGTGTTATGAAATCATACTGTTCAAGAGTAGGGGAAGGACCGTTCCCTACAGAATTGGAAAATGAAATGGGAGATAAGATAAGAGAAATTGGACATGAATATGGAACTACAACAGGAAGACCTCGTAGATGTGGATGGCTAGATTTAGTAATGATTAAAAATGCAGCTTTTGTAAATGGGCTAACAAGTTTATGTATAAATCATATGGACACAATAGGAAAATTAGATGAAATAAAGGTATGTGTAGGATATAAATATAATAATAAAGAAATCGATTACATACCAATGAATAGAGAAAAATGTGAACCAGTATACAAAACATTTAAAGGAAATTGGGATACTTCTAATTCAAAAAAATATGAAGATTTGCCAGAAAATGCAAAAGAATATATTAAATTTATTGAACAATATACAGGTGTAAAAGTTAAGTATATAGGTATTGGAGCAGATGAAAAAGATACAATAATAAAGTAAGTAAAATTTATGATTTTTATCAATGTTGAGAAAAGCGAAGAAAGGAAAGAGTTAAATTATGGAAGGGGAAAACAAAAGAAAAGGAGAAAATAAGGAAGAGACACCAATAAAAATAAGATTTAGTACAGTAATATTAATAGTTATTATAATTGTGTTAGCAGGATTTATAATTTGGGAACATGTAATAGTTGATGCATTACAAGAATCTGAAGAACAATTGCAACCTACTTCAATAAGTGAAACGACTCCAAGAGTAACACCAGAACTTACAGCTACTCCAAGTGATGCTACAGTTACTCCAACTGATACAACAGAAGAAATACAAGTAAATGCAACACCTGATACAGTTAGTAATAATATGGAAAGTAAAAATTTAGGACATCTTAATCCATCAAAAGGAAAGAATATAGAACCAGGTATAACATATGAGGAAGGTGCTTACATTGATTTATATAATATTCAAGTAAATGTAAATTTGAATAAAGCAGGACAGGTTGAAGTTTTAATTACTGATAATGGCAAAGAAGATTTTGCAGAAGATTATGTAAAAAATATGAAAAGAAAAAAAGAAACTGAAGAAATAATGGGAGGTTTCTCTGGAAAAGTTGAAGAAATAGAATTAGCAGAAATAGGACAGGAAGCTTCAGGTTCATATTTCTTATTCCTAATGGGTGATGGAAGTGTTGAATATATTTCACTTGTAGACTTATTAGATACAAATAATCTAGCGTCAAGAGGAAAAATACAAGGATTAAATAATATTGTTAGAATAAAAAACATATCTGCGAGAGAAAATGAAGGTAGCGGATGGTCAACTGCTTTAGCATTTGATACTGACGGTAATTTCTATGATGTAAATAATTTATTAGAAAAACAAGGAATTTCTTCAACTACAGTTAATTAAAAAAGTTATAAAGAAAAGGGATAAATAAAAACTACCAATTTAAGTAATGAAACTAAAAATTGGTAGTTTTTTGTATTGTATAATTTAACTAATTTATTTCAACTAATTCATACTCTTTAGAACCAATTCCTAAATCGGCTGCTGCGTCAATTGTATGTG
>CANQPF010000035.1 GCA_947625665.1 uncultured Clostridia bacterium
TACCAATCATATTTATCTGAACTATTACTTGTTTCACTTGCACTAACAATATTAGTTGCACCATCTGTTAAAGTAATTAATACTGGTGTACGTGGTATTTGTGTTTTTTGTAACTTTGTCAAATGCTGTAGTAGTTTCTTCTGTTGCTAACATATCCATACCTTGATAAAGTGCAGCTTGAAGATATGTAGAATCTGCAACCATAACATCACTAGTCTTAGTATAATTACTATTTTTCTTACCACTTACTTTTGTTGTTATCTTAGGGAAATAAGATATATGATCATTTTCTCTATCTGTAAAGTCTGAGTCTACTTTTATATATTCAGATTTTCCTTCTATATCTTTTTCAGTTGTAGTATAGTGGTCTAAAGGTAATAGTACTTGTGAACCTCCACCATATACAACAATACCCACTCTGTTATCCTCGTGAACCTTTAATTCTGGATCATTTCCCATCAATTGATTAATAAGAGTATTAGTTTCTTTAATTACTTGATGTAAATTATCGTTTTGATTAAGGACATCTCCTGTTTTATTTGTCATAGATGAAGAAATATCAAGTAACAAAACTACATCAATTGGCCTTGATGTAGATTGATTTACAACTTGGCTTGATCCTATCGTTGAAAAAATATGCAAAAAGTCTGTGTTATAACCAACAGTTTCTGTACTTGCATCATCATTCATGTGTAGTTGTAATTCATTATTATTAGTTCCTTTTGCTTGTACACTTTTATCTGCCCAAACACGACCTGCATATCTAGTTCCGTTATCTTTAGTTATTAGTTTATCTTTATAATCTTCCATTGTATTAGGATCCGCTACATGTTGATATTTGCTTTTACTTAAGCTAGTTCCCATTACGTATCCTAAAATAGATATCATAAAAGTAAGTACTACCGCAATTGATAATACTTTTGTACTAAAATTTTTCAAATTTCGTTTTTCCATAAAGAATCTCTCCCCCTATCTATTTTTATCAAACTTTACTTAACATCGACATTATATTTAATTTTGTCAGTATTGTCAACACCTTTTGATTTTTTTATTGACATAATATTTTTTTTGGATTTGATAGTTTTTCTAATTTATGGTAATATATTAATATGTTTGGAGGTATTATGAAAAAAATAAAAAAAATAAAAAAAATTAATCTTTTGTCTTTTTTTATTTTAATATTAGGATTTATTATTTTAATATATTCTTCTATTAATATTTATAAATGGCACAAAGACTCAGCCAACACGCAAAAAATCATTGAAAAAATTTCCACTTTTTCTAAAGTTGAAAATAATAATAAAGAAATTTCAGAAGAAACAATTGACACATCAAAAAAAGGAATAGATTTAACACAACCAAAGCAAATAAATTCTGATACAGTTGGATGGATTGAAGTTAATGGTACAAATGTTGATTATCCTTTTACTCAAACCACAAACAACGAGTACTATTTAACACATTCTTTTGATAAAAGCTATAATTCTGCAGGTTGGGTTTTTTTAGATTATCGAAATAGCATATCTAATTTTGATAAAAACACTATTTTGTATGCACATGGTCGTTTAGATAAAACAATGTTTGGATCTTTGGTAAATGTTTTTGAATCTTCTTGGTACAATAATTCTGACAATCACTTAATAACACTTTCGACTGAAAGCAAAACTACATCTTGGCAAATTTTTAGTGTTTACCATATCCCAGCAACATCTGATTATATAAAAACATCTTTTAATTCAAATGATGAATTTCAAAGTTTTGTTGATATGCTTAAAAATCGAAGCTACTATAATTTTGATGTAACTGTTAAAAGTTCAGACAACATTTTAACTCTTTCAACTTGTTATAATAATAATGGTAGTGAAAGGTTAGTTGTTCACGCAAAATTAATTTCATAGATATATACTAGGTGATACTGGTGTAAGTGAAGGTAGTGTTGGAACTTTTGGAAATGAACAACTTCTAGCAACACTAGATCCTAAAACATATTTTGATAGTAGTAGGGAAAATGAAACTAATTTCCCTAACGAAAGAAAGCGTCAAATGGCAAAAGCTGAAATTGATAAAACTAAAGAGATAATTGAAGATTATATTAAAGGAAATAACCCATCAGTTGACTTCCCAAGAGATGGAGCGACTTATAATTGGGTTAGTACCGATATTTCAGCTAAATTCACATATAATCATCCTCAAGGTGAAGATGCTAAATATGATCTTAAAAAGTTTGACGATATTTATTATATAGATCAATATTTTACGAATGATGAGGAAGATATTGGAAGTATATTTGGAAAAATTTTAAATCTTATTAATGGAGAATCATTTATTCCAATAGGAGGACAAAATGATAATGGAGTTTCAGACGCAATAACATATATGGATCCAATAGGAGACTATATGGATGTAAAAGAAAGTAGTATAACTACATCAAAAGGTACTACTGATATGGCTATGTTGCTATTTGGAGAAATGCATGGAGTAGTAAGAACTGGAGTTTATGATTTTCAATTCAATAATAGTCATGGTATAATCTCTAAAGATCAAGAAGGTTGGTATTATAATGATTCAGAAGAACGTGTAACTAACGAAGATGATCAAAACTGGGATAAAGCTACATATCGTTTATGTGGTGATACTACAAGAGAATATGTACCTACTCTTGATGAAGGATCTTTAACAGATCAACAAAGAAATACAACTTATACGATATACAGATTTGCTGAAAGTACTACAGAAAGAAATACTCCTAAATTGAATCCTAGTTATGAAGAAGATAGAAATGTTACATATAAATTAAGTGATATTCGTATTTGGACAGAATATACAGGTGATTATATAGGTGAACAAGGTAGTGGTTCAGCGGTAGATTTAGGATATGATGAAGCATTGTATGTTAATATACCTGTTTCAGCATTACCTATTCAAATGGCTCGTATTAACTTAGATGACAATGGAGAAGTTACACAATATAGCACAAATATAAACGAAGATAGAAAAATAGCTTCTACACCATTTAGATTATTTTATGGTGTTGGTGTACAAGATCGTATACTTACAGAAGATAAGAAGAATATTGATATAGCAAAATTAAGTCCAGAATATATACAAAAAAATACTGATGACGAAGGATTTATCAATTTCTATTCTAATTATTATAGTGGTTCTACTCATAGTCATGATGGTAATTCTCAGACAATTGGAGATCCTAACTTTACATTTTCTCCAAATAAAACAAACAGATATTATGCATTCCAAAAACCAGTAGTACTATATGAAGATAAAGATGGAGTTAAAAAAGATATTATTGAAAAAGACGATAAAGATGTATATCAGAAATTTTTAGAGGGATTAAAGGGATCAGAAGTAACAGAAGCAACCCAATTAGAATCTGACAAATATTATTATATAGAATTAGAATATTATGTTCCAACAGATGATGGTAAAGGTGAAGTTACACATATACTTAAATCTCGTAAAGGATCAGAATTCGGTTCAGAAATTGCGGGTGGAAATGTTGCAGTTCCAGCAGAATACTTAGCATGGTATAATCCAAAAACAGGAGATGTTGTACCATTTGCAATTCTAGATGAAGATGGAAAACCTACTGAAAATTATGCAGAAAAGCCAGGTCCAGATTATGTAATAGCTACAAAACCAGAAGGTTTACGTGTTGGAAATATATGTAAAAACATTGAAACGAAATCTGCTAATAATACAGGGACAGCAGAAGATGCATATATACCAATAGTAAGTAACAATGCAACTTCAGATAATGTAATTTTAAATGGATATTTAGGAAATAACGGAAGAATTCGTGTTAAAGATTCAACACTTCAAATAACAAAAGAAGTTGAAGGTTTTTTAGCTAATGACGACTATAAAGAAGAACAATTTGAGTTTGATTTAACTATGCAACCTAAAGAAACTTATGCTAATAGTCATGTTGATGCAATTACAATTTTAGAAAATAATAAATATAAAAATGGAGTACAAAAATGGTTGATACAACCTAACGCTATAGATGTAGTAACAGATAACCAAGGATTTATACAAGCTTCTGAAGTTAATCCAGAATTACCAAAAACATTAGCGACAACTGATGATGGAAAATATTACATATATCTTGGAAGTTCAGAAGAAGACCATACATTCCATTTATATAAATATGAAAATGATAAACAATTTAATCCAGATGCAGAGCCTTTGGAAGGAGTTGGAAAACGAGATGCAGAAAGCAATGATGGTTCTATAGAATATTATGCTAAAGTATATTTAGTACCTGTAGACGGATTTAATGAAGAAAGCTTTAATTCAGGCGAGCTTAGTGGATATCAAAGTGTAGATGATTATGTAATAGCTACTCTTGATGCAAAACAAAAACCAGAAGAACAAATAACATCAAAATATTTAACAAGAACAGAATTTTTAACTAAACCTCTTGATTTTGATGAAAATGGAAAAACTGCATTTAAATTAAAATTAAAACATGGTGAAGGAATTCTATTAACAGGATTAGAAGCAAATGTAAGATATACTGTAGAAGAAAAACTAACTCCAGAGCAAAAAGAAAAAGGATATAGATTTGACCATGCATATAATAATGTTGGAGGTAATATAGCTTCATCAGGAGAAGGAACAGTTGGTGGTTCAATGACTGATCAAATAACTGACAGAGGAGTACATTACGTAAACAGATATTATATGTTAAATGATTTATCTATAAGCAAAGAAGTTAGAGGACATGATGTAGTAACAGTACAAGATAAAACTGATAAAGAATGGAACTTTACTATAAAATTGAAATTTAATGATGGAGAAGATCACGGTCAAAGTGTTACATATGACTACCATTGGTATGACCTTGAAGGAACACATATACCAGAAAAAGATGGAAAGATAACATTAAACAAAAATGTAGATGGAACTTATTTAGGTGAATTTACACTAAAACATAATGAAAAAATGAAGATACAAGAAATTTTATCTGGTACAGAATATGAAATAACAGAAAAAGAAGCTCAAGATGATCCAAATGGTTATATTACGACTATAAAGAATGCTAAAGGTGTAGTAGGTGGAACACAAAGCGATGTTAGAGAGAATATTGATGTTGAATGCATTAACTTTAATCCATCTGAACAAAATATAACTATTGAAAAAGAAGTTAAAGGACAAACAGCAAATAAGGAAGCTGATTGGGAATTTGAAGTTGCTTTAAAAGCTCCAGAAGATTTTAGATTAGCTGATGAATACGACTATGAAAAAACAGATGGTACAACTGGTAAAATAAAATTAGACAAAGCAGATAATGACGGAGTAAGAAAAGCAAAAGTAAAATTAAAACATGGTGAAAAAATTACAATTAAAGGACTACCTGAAGGAACAGAATATACAGTTACTGAAATAGGTGCTAAAACAGATGGAACTAAAAATGATGATGGATATACTACAGAAATTCTAGATGAAGCAACGGGAACCTTACCACATGATGATGATGTTGAAATGAAATTTGTTAATAGTAAGATTGAATACTATAATTTAGCACTTAAGAAGATTGTAAATGGTCAAGATCCAGGCAATGTAGGTGATAGTTTCAAATTTAAAGTTACATTTAAACCTGGAGCAGATTATGAACTTGAACCAATAAGTTATAAGTATGCTAATGGTTCTAAAGAAGGAAGATTAGTATTACCGGGTACAAGAGATAAACAAAATAATGATATAGAATTAACTGATAATCAAGATGGAACATTTTCAGCAGAATTTACTTTACAAGATCAAGATGTTGTTAACTTCAGTAATATTATTGAAGGAACAGAATATGACATAAAAGAAGAATTAACACAAGCTCAAAGTGGATATGAAACAACTACTCAAGGAGATCCAGAAGAAGGATTAATAGATGTAAACAATCCATCTCCTGATGTAACATTTATAAATACAAGATATACACTTCATGACTTAACTGTTAAGAAGGTTGTTACTGGTGGAGCTAGCGAAACTAATAGAAACTTTAGATTTAGAGTAACATTTACACCAGCAGCAGATGTTAATTTCAAGACTACTTATCCATATAAAGTTAATGGACAGGATGCTGGAACAATTACTTTAAATAATAATGGAGATGGAACATACTCAACAGAATTTAACTTAAAACACAACGAAACATTTACTATTGAAGATATACCAGAAAGAACACAATATTCTGTAACAGAACTTGATGCTAATACTGATGGATATGATACAAAACTAACAGAAGGAGAAGACCATGGAGTATTAGATAAAGATAGTACAGAAGTTGAATTTACTAATACAAGATTGGCAAGATATGGTTTAAGAATTCAAAAGAATGTTGAAGGACAAAATCCAGATAGAAATCGCGAATTTACATTTAGAGTAACTCTTATACCTTCTGATGAAGTTCAAAAACTTGATTTAAGTTATCCATATACTGGTTCAAAAAACGGTACACTTCAATTAACTGATAATCAAGACGGAACATATACAGGAATAATAACATTAAAAGACAGTCAGTATGTAATAATTAACAATCTACCAGAAGGAACTCAATACATAATAGAAGAAGTAGAGGCAAATGAAGATGGTTATGTTACAAGAAATACTGATAATAAAGAAGGAACTCTAGACGGTCATGGTCAACCATTTATAATATTTACAAATACAAAAACACCACCACATAGTTTAACAATTTCTAAAGAAGTTGAAGGTGGAGCAGGCAATTTACAAAAAAGTTGGAACTTTGAAGTTAGATTAACACCACCAGCAGGTGTAAAATTAGAAAAATTAACTTATACTGGAGGAATCATCGTTGAAGGAGCACCAGTTCCATATTCAGGAGAAATGACTTTAGTAGAAGATGAACAAGAACCAGGAACTTATGTTGGAAATATTACATTAGTACATGGACAAAGTATAACTATTCAAGATATACCAGATGGTACTAGGTATAGTGTTAAAGAAAAAGAAGCCAACCAAGATGAATATATAACATATACACAAGGTAAAGAATCAGGAACTATTACTGGTAATGTTGGAATAGTAGTAGCATATAAAAACAAAAAAGCTCAAGACATGGATTTAACTATTAGTAAAATAGTTGAAGGTAGTGCTGGAGATAAAAATGCAGATTGGCATATAGACATTAAGTTAACTCCAGATGAACATGTTAATTTCAAAACTTCATATAGATATACTGGAACAAAGACAGGAATTATAACATTTGTTAAACAAGAAGACGGAAGTTATCTAGGAACATTAACTTTAAAGCACGGAGATAAAGTTACAATTGTAGGAATACCAAAAGGAACAAGACATGAAATAGTTGAACGTGAAGCTAATGGAAACGGATATACTACAGAAGTTGAAGGACAAACAACAGGAGTCTTAAATGAAGAAGGTAGAGAAATAGACTTTACAAATACAAAAATAGGTTACTATGATTTAGCAGTTAAGAAGAAAGTAGAAGGTAGATTAGCTGATAAAACTCGTAAATGGAATTTTGAAATAGTATTAACAATTCCAAATTATCAAGAACCTACTGCAGAATATGAATATACTAAGATAAACAGAGATGCTAGTGGACAATATTCAGAATCAACAGGAACATTAACATTTAATAGAAATGAATTAGGAAACTATGTAGCAAGAGTTGAATTAACACATGGTGAAGTGATAACTCTTCATAATATAATAGAAGAGACACAATATTCTATAACAGAAGTTAATGCAAATACAGATGGATATATAACTAAATATACAGACAATTCTCAAGGAACAATAGTTGATAACAATGTTTTTGTAGAATATACTAACAGATATATTTCTAAACTTGATTTAGGAATTAAGAAAATTGTTAAGGGTTCTGATGGAGAAACTAATAGAGATTGGAACTTTAAGATTACATTGACACCACCTAGTGGTTCAACATTGGATAATAGTTATCCTTATACAGGTTCAAAACAAGGCAATCTAAAATTGACTAAAAATTCAGATGGAACATTCTCTGGAAAAATAACATTAAAACATAATGAATCTATTGTAATTGAAGGATTACCAGAAGGAACTAAATATGTAATAGAAGAAGTAGAATCAAATCAAGAAGGATATACTACAACTGTTGATGGAAAAGAAAAAGGAACATTATCATATGATTCTGAAGATGTTACATTTACTAACTCTAGATTATCTAAACATGATTTAACACTTGAAAAGATAGTTAAAGGTGGAGCTGGAGATAAAAATAAAGAATGGACATTTGATGTTATTTTAACACCAGCAGAAGGTGTTACATTAGAAAGCAGTTATGAATATACAGGTTCTAAAGAAGGTAGATTAGAACTTAAGCAAAAAGCAGATGGAACTTTTTCAGGAAAGATAAAATTAAAACATGGAGAAAAAGTTACAATCAAGGGTCTACCTGAAGGAACTACATATAGAGTACAAGAAAGAGAAGCAAATCAAGATGGATACGAAACAACATATAGTGAAAATGCAGAAGGTGAATTGAAAGACAGCAATACACCTGTTGTAACTTACATAAATACAAAGATAGCAAAACAAGATTTAACATTAAAGAAAATTGTTCAAGGAGTAACAGCTGACAAAGATCGTGAATGGACATTTGAAATCACTTTAATACCTGGAGAAGACATGGAAATGAAAACAACATATGAATTCACAGGTTCAAGAAGTGGAACAATAGAATTTACTAAAAATACATTTGGAACATATACTGCAATAGTAAAATTAAAACACGGAGAAAGTATTACTATAAAAGATTTAGTAGAAGGAACTTCATATAAAATAGTAGAAAGAGAAGCAAATCAAGATGGATATACAACAAATACTACTAATAATACTGAAGGAACTATTACTAATAAAGATATAACTGTAGAATTCTTTAATAGTACTTTACCAGATATTCCGGATAATCCAGGAAATCCAAATAATCCAGAAATACCTAAGACACCAAGAAAACCTGGACAACCAACTATGACATATAAAACTGTTAACAACAAATATATTGTACGTAATAATAACATTACAAAAAATCCACGTACATTTGACAATATAAAAGAAAACATTGGTTTATTTGTTGCTTCAATTATTATGGTGTCAGGTTCAGCAATTAGTATATTTAAGAAAAAATAGTAATATTAATGCAAAATAAGGAACGCTTTTAAAGGGTGTTCCTTTATTTATTTATCTTGATTTTTTTTACAAATTATGATATGATATTTATTATTAAATTGATAAAAAAGGAGAGGTATTGTCCATGGCAAAGATTTTAGAAGATATTTCAAGAACTTTTAATGAATTCTTATTATTACCAAACTTAACAGATGAAAGATGTATTCCAAGTCAAGTTTCTTTAAAAACACCATTAGTAAAATTTAAAAAAGGAGAAGAACCAAAGTATTCAGCAAATGTACCTATGGTTTCTGCAATTATGCAATCAGTTTCAGGTAAAGATATGGCAATTGCACTAGCAAGAGAAGGTGGAGTTGCTTTTATTTATGGTGCACAAACGATTGAAAACCAAGCTAAAATGGTAAAACAAGTAAAAAAATATAAAGCTGGTTTTGTTATAAGTGATTCAAATGTTAAACCTGGAACAACTTTAAGAGAAGTTTTAGCATTAACTAAAGAAACAGGTCATTCAACAGTAATTGTAACTGAAGACGGAACACCAAATGGTAAATTTCTTGGACTAGTTACAGATAAAGATTATAGAATTTCAAGAGACAACAAAGACGATGTAATAGAGAAATTTATGACAAAAAAAGAAGATATAGTATGGGCTAAAGAAGGAATTGATTTGGCAGAAGCAAATGACATTATATGGGAAAATAAAATAGCTTGTCTACCAATATTAGATGAAAATGAAAATTTAAAGAATTTAGTATTCCGTAAAGATTATGAAGAAAGAAAGCACCACCCATATTCATTATTAGATGAACAAAAAAGATATATTGTAGGTGCAGGTATTAACACTAGAGATTATGAAGAACGTATTCCAGCATTAGTTGAAGCAGGAGTAGATATGATTTGTATGGATTCTTCTGATGGATATTCTGTATGGCAAAAAAATACAATAGATTTTGTTAGAGAAAAGTATGGAGATGATTTGAAAATTGGTGCAGGAAATGTTGTTGATAAAGAAGGATTTTTATATTTAGCAAAGGCTGGTGCTGATTTCATAAAAGTTGGAGTTGGTGGAGGTTCAATTTGTATAACTAGAGAAACAAAAGGAATCGGTAGAGGACAAGCTTCAGCTTTAATAGATGTGATTGAAGCAAGAGATGAATATTATAAAGAGACAGGTATATATATTCCAGTTTGTTCAGATGGAGGAATAGTACACGACCATCACATTACTATAGCATTGGCTTTAGGAGCTGATTTTGTAATGATGGGAAGATATTTTGCAAGATTTGATGAGAGCCCAACAAGAGTTATAAAGAGAGGAAATACTTTAGTAAAAGAGTATTGGGGAGAAGGTTCAAACCGTGCAAGAAATTGGCAAAGATATGATATGGGAGGAGATAAAAAACTTTCTTTTGAAGAAGGTGTTGATTCTTATATACCTTATGCTGGAAGATTAAAAGATAATTTAGATATAACAGTAGCAAAAATAAAATCTACAATGTGTAACTGTGGAAGCGTAACAATTCCAGAATTCCATGAAAAAGCACGTTTAACTTTAGTTTCAGACGTAAGCATCTCAGAAGGTGGTTCACATGATGTAATCTTAAAAGATATAGATAATCAATTTGATTAATGATAAATTAAGAATAAAACGATAAAAAAGATATGATATATAGTTTTCTAGGTTAACTATTTACCTTTCAAAATTATATATCATATCTTTTAAATATATGTTAATTCAAAAATTTAATCTATAAAAAATTCTCCATTAGTAATTTCTCTGATTTTTTCTTTATCTTGTAAATGCATTAAATATATATCAGTTCCATTAGATTTTAATTCTTTTAATTTATCTTGAATTTCATCAATTTTTAGATGAACTCCACCTGTAATTGAAGTATCAACATAGAATTCGTCGGCATCTTTTAAATATGGAAGATAGGGTTCTAAAATAGAAGTATCACCAGTATAAACGATTTTTCTTCCATTAATTGTGGCCTTGAAACCATAAGCATCTAAACAATCTGTGTGATTTGTTTCTATCATTTCTAAATCTAAATCATCTAAATGGTCTACTAAAATATAAGCTTCTTTTGGAGTACCTGTAATATCTAAGAAATTTTGGATATGTTTACACTTACTTATAACAGTAGTTTTTGTATTATATACATAGTATAGACATGAGATTAAATGACCTAAAGAACCTGCATGATCAGGATGTAGGTGTGTAACTACAATGTGAATGCTATCATATTTTGAAAGCTTTTCAAATTGATCTCTTAATTTGTTAAAATTTGTATAACCGCAGTCTATTAGTAGAAATTTATTACCAAAGTCTACGTAAGCTGAATTGTTTTCTTTTCCAAATCCTGAATCTCTTCCTAAAAATGTTAATGTTTGTTTGCCCATAGTAAAGCCCCCTTTTTATTTAGTTTTAATCAAGTATAACAAGAAGTTTTCATAATTGCAATAGATTTTAACTAAAATAAAAATAATATTTTAAGGAGATTAATTATTAGGAGAATTCACAAATTCTTCATCTTCATTTGGTTTATTAGTTAAAGATATTTCAGTTATTTTTACAATAGGCATATCACTTCCATGATAAGCTCCTTTTTCTATTTCTCCAGTTACTTTGACCCAACTGTTATTCTCAAATTTTTCTACATTTTCGCCTTCACAAATAAAACCAACTACAACGTATTCTGTATTGGAAGACATAAGCATATTTCTAGCTAATACAAATTGATTTTTAGGTAAGTCATTTATTCTATACACATATCCAGTAAAAGTTATTTTTTCCCCAACATATTTATCTACATTTTTACAAGCATCATCTAGAATAGTAGTATAATTTTCTCTAGTTATAACAGATGCAGATGTTTCAGTTATATCGTCAGAAACCACAAATACATCTTCTTCATTTGAATCTGGAGATGTATTAGAAGTGCCATCAATAGATTGGTCTATGTTTGCACCGTTAAAAATTCTGTAAGAGCAGATACAAAGGATAATTATTACTAGAATTATAATAAAAGAAAAAAATACTTTAAAAACTTTAGTTCCATTTATTTTAAAATTATATATAAACATAGGCAAAACTCCTCAAAAAAACTATTTAATTTATATGTAAAAAGAAGAGTTTTTATGCTATTTTTAAAAATTTAAATATATATGTTTTTTTTCTTGATAAAATTTAATTTTTATGATATAGTAACAAAGTATTATAAGGGATATTGTGTTTTATATGCAAAATTAAATGTCCTAGAACTAGAAACGGAAGGATTGTGTTCAAAAATGAAATTATTTAAAACTTATAGTGAAAAGGAAGTTAAAAGAGTAAAACCACTTGTTCAAAAAATAAATGGTTTAGAAGAAGAAATGTCAAAATTAACAGACAAAGAATTAAAAAACAAAACACCAGAATTTAAAGAGCGTTTAACAAAAGGAGAAACATTAGATGATTTATTACCAGAAGCTTTTGCTGTTGTTAGAGAAGCTTCAAAAAGAGTTTTAGGATTAAGACACTTTGATGTTCAATTAATAGGTGGAATTATCTTACATCAAGGTAGAATTGCTGAAATGAAAACTGGTGAAGGTAAAACATTAGTTGCTACGCTTCCAGTATACTTGAACTCTCTAGAAGGTAAAGGTGTTCATGTTATCACAGTTAACGATTACCTAGCAAAGAGAGATAGTGAATGGATGGGAAAACTATATAAATTTTTAGGTCTTTCTGTTGGACTTATTGTTCCAGATATGTCACCAGAAGCTAAACAAAAAGCTTATAATTCTGATGTTACTTATGGTACAAATAACGAATTTGGATTTGACTATTTAAGAGATAATATGGTTATTTATAAAAATCAATTAGTTCAAAGAGGATTACATTATGCAATTGTCGACGAAATCGATAGTATTTTGATAGATGAAGCTAGAACACCACTTATTATATCTGGTAGATCTAATCAATCTTCAGATTTATATAGAAGAGCTGATAATTTTGTAAAGAAGTTATCTCCAAAAGTTATAATTGAAGAAGATGTAAAAGATTTTGATCAAGCTGAAGATAATGAAAAATATGATTACATCGTTGACTTAAAAGCTAAGTCTGCATCTTTGACACAAAAAGGTATAAAAAAGGCAGAAGAATTCTTTAAATTGGACAACTTCAACGATTTAGAAAACTCTACTTTAGTACATCATGTTAACCAAGCTTTAAGAGCACATGGTGTTATGAAAAATGAAATAGATTACATTGTTAAAGATGGAGAAGTTTTAATAGTAGATGAATTCACAGGACGTATAATGTATGGTAGAAGATACAACAATGGATTACATCAAGCTATTGAAGCAAAAGAAGGAGTTAAAATAGCAGATGAATCTAAGACTCTTGCTACAATAACATTCCAAAATTTATTCAGAATGTATGACAAATTATCAGGAATGACAGGTACAGCTATGACAGAGGCAGGGGAATTTGAAGAAATTTATAACTTAGACGTTGTTGAAATTCCTACAAATAAGCCAATGATTCGTGATGACCAAAATGATGTTATATATAAGAATGAAGATGCTAAATTTAGAGCTATAGTTGAAAATATAAAAGAAAGTCATAAAAAAGGACAACCAGTTCTAATTGGTACAGTATCAATTCAAAAATCAGAAAAATTAAGTAAATTATTAAAAGAAGCAAAAATACCTCATCAAGTATTGAATGCTAAATATCATGAGAAGGAAGCTGAAATAGTTGCTCAAGCTGGTAAGTTTGGTACAGTTACAATAGCAACAAACATGGCTGGTCGTGGTACTGATATTATGCTTGGAGGAAATAGTGAATTCTTAGCAAGACAAGAGATGAGAAGAAAGAAAGTTCCAGAAGAATTAATAGAAGAGGCTGACACTTATTATGAAACAGATGATAAGGAAATTTTAGAGAAAAGAAAACAATTTAAAGAATTAGTAGAAAAATATGATAATGAAATAAAAGAAGAAAAACAAAAAGTTATTGAAGCTGGTGGACTTAAAATTATAGGAACAGAGAGACATGAATCAAGAAGAATTGATAACCAATTAAGAGGACGTAGTGGTCGTCAAGGAGATATTGGTGAATCTAAATTCTATATTGGACTTGATGATGATTTGATGAAAATCTTTGGTGGAGATAAGATAACTAAAGTTTATAATACATTGGGAGCAAGTGAAGACTTACCAATTGATTCAAGATTAATTTCTAATGCAGTTGAAAAGGCTCAAAAGAAAGTTGAAAGTAGAAACTTTAGTATCCGTAAAAATGTGTTAAAATATGATGATGTTATGAACCAACAAAGAGAAGTTATTTATGGACAAAGAAGACAAGTCCTAGACGGAGAAGACATCCACGAAAATATAAAGAATATGATAAAATCTGTAGCTGAAGCAACAGTATATATGTACATTGAAGGCGAAGATTCTACACTTAATATTGAATCATTAAATCAAGAGATTAAGAATACATTTGGAATTGATATGTTAGACTATATGAAGAAAAATAAGAAAGATGCAGAAAAAATTTCTAAACATTTACAAAAAGAAGCGCTTGCAAAATACAAAGAAAAGGGAGAAGAAATTCCAGAAGAGCAATTAAAAGAACTTGAAAGAGTTGTAATGTTAAAAGTCGTAGATGAAAAATGGATGAATCATATTGACAGCATGGATGAACTAAAAAACGGTATTGGTCTTCGTGCTTATGGACAACAAGATCCTGTTGTTAAGTATCAAATTGAAGGTACAGACATGTTTGACGAAATGATTGCAAATATTAAAGCTGACGTTGTTAAAATATTAATGAATATTAGAAAACAAGAGCATGCTCAAAGACAAGAAACAGCTAAAATTACAGGTGCAGCTTTGGAAGCAATTAATAGTGTCGACAATGGTGGAAAGATTAAAACTGATGAGCAAAGAACAGTTATAAATGAAGGTCCAAAAATAGGAAGAAATGATCCTTGCCCTTGTGGAAGTGGTAAGAAATATAAAAACTGCTGTGGTAAAAACCAGTAATATCAAGGTTTTTGGGAATTTATAAACGGGTTGTAAATTATTACTTAAAAATAATTTGTCACCAAAATTTATAGAAAAAAACTAAAAACAGTTGAGAAAAAAGGAGTGTATCCAAAATAATGGATTACACTTCTTTTTTTGTAAAAATATTGAATATGAAGTCAAAAGATGATACAATACAAATGTTCGTCAATAATATTAAAACAATTATACAAGGAGGTACATTTGATGGAAAATAACAAATTAAAAATTATATCAAACCTTTTTGAAGGATATGAAATACGAAGTATTTGGAATGCAGATAAAGAAGAATATTATTTTAATATTACTGATGTAATAAAAGCATTAACAGATAGTCCAGATCCATCGCATTATTGGAGAACTTTAAAATATAGAATGAGTAAAGAAGGAAATGAAACCGTCACAAATTGTGACACTTTCAAATTCAGATCGAAAGATGGAAAAATGAGAAATGCAGATGTTTTAGATACACAAGGAATATTACGTCTTATTGAATCAATACCAAGTAG
>CANQPF010000036.1 GCA_947625665.1 uncultured Clostridia bacterium
GAAGGAACTTTTTATGCTAAAAATGATTATTCAATGAAAAAGTGGTATGGATTAATTGAATTTCCTTATCCTTCTGGTCAAGGACTGCATGTTGGTCATCCTAGAAGCTATACAGCTCTAGACATAGTTGCTAGAAAGAAAAGATTAGAGGGTTATAACGTTCTATATCCAATAGGTTTTGATGCATTTGGTTTGCCTGCAGAAAATTATGCTATTAAAAACCATGTTCATCCAAAAATCATTACAGAACAAAATATTAATCATTTTAGAGATCAATTAAAAGCTCTTGGTTTTTCTTTTGACTGGTCAAGAGAGGTTAATACTACTGATCCTAATTATTATAAGTGGACTCAATGGATTTTTATTCAACTATATAAAAAAGGATTAGCTTATAAGGCTACAATGCCAATTAATTTCTGTACTGGTTGTAAAGTTGGCCTTGCTAATGAAGAAGTCGTTAATGGAGTATGTGAAAGATGTGGTAGTGAAGTAGTTCAAAAAGAAAAATCTCAATGGATGTTAAAAATTACTGAATATGCTCAAAGACTTATTGATGACTTAGACGACATCGATTTCTTAGAAAAAATAAAAATCCAACAAAAAAATTGGATTGGTAGGTCTGAAGGTGCAGAAGTAACTTTCAAAATAGCTGGAGAAGATGAAGAACTTCTTGTTTATACTACTCGCCCAGATACTTTATTTGGAGCTACATATATGGTTGTTGCTCCTGAACATAAACTTATTGAAAAATTAAAATCTAAAATTACAAATATAGATGAAGTTAAAGAATATCAACATAAAGCAAGCTTAAAATCTGATTTTGAAAGGTCAGAAATAAATAAAGATAAAACAGGTGTTGAACTAAAAGGAATTACAGCAATTAATCCTTTAACAGATACTGAAATTCCTATCTGGATATCAGACTATGTTTTAAGTTCTTATGGAACAGGTGCTATTATGGCTGTCCCTGGACATGATGATAGAGATTATGAATTTGCTAAAAAGTTCAATATTCCTATTATTCAAGTAGTTGATGGTGAAGGTGCTGATTTAGATAATAGTGCTTTTACAAATGTTGATACTGGAACTATGATTAATTCAGGATTCTTAAATGGATTAGAAGTTTCAGAGGCTAAGAAAAAAATTATTGATTACTTAGAAGAAAAACAAATTGGTAAAAGAAAGGTAAATTATAAACTTCGTGATTGGGTATTTTCAAGACAAAGATATTGGGGTGAACCAATTCCTATGGTTTATTGCGAAGAATGTGGATGGGTTCCAATTCCTGAGGAAGAATTACCTTTAACTTTACCAGAAGTTAAAGATTTTGAACCTGGTGAAAATGGTGAATCTCCTTTAGCAAAACAAACTGATTGGATTAACACTACTTGCCCACATTGTGGAAAACCTGCTAAAAGAGAAACTGATACTATGCCTCAATGGGCTGGTTCTTCTTGGTATTTCTTAAGATATATGGATCCACATAATAATAATGCTTTAGCTTCTAAAGAAGCTTTAGAATACTGGTCACCAGTTGATTGGTATAATGGTGGAATGGAACATACTACACTTCACTTATTATATTCAAGATTTTGGCATAAATTCTTATATGACATTGGTGTTGTTCCAACTAAAGAACCATATCAAAAGAGAACTTCTCATGGTATGATTTTAGGAACAAATGGCGAAAAGATGTCAAAATCAAAAGGTAATGTAATAAATCCAGATGAAATTATTGAAGAATTTGGAGCTGATACTTTCAGAATTTATGAAATGTTTATGGGACCATTTGATCAAGCTGCAAGTTGGTCTATGGATAGTATTAGAGGATGTTCTAAATTTTTAGACAGAATTTGGAACTTGCAACAATTCTTAGTTGATGGTGAAGAATATACTGAAGAAACTGAAAAAATGATGCATAGAGCTATAAAGAAAGTTTCTTCTGATATTGAAGAAATGAAGTACAATACTTCTGTATCAACATTCATGACCATGGTTAATGAATTCTATAAATTGAAAAGAATTAATAGAGCTGAATTCAAAACATTCTTAACATTATTAAATCCTTTTGCACCTCATATTACAGAGGAATTAAATGAACTTGTTGGATTTGATAAACCAATTAGTGAAGCATCATGGCCTGAATTTGATGAAGCTAAAACAATAGCTGATGAAATTACTTTACCTATTCAGTTTAATGGTAAATTAAAAGGAACTATTTCAATTGTTAAAGACGAAGAAGAATCTTCTGTTAAAGAAAAAGTTCATGAAGCTATTGATAGTAAACTTGAAGGAAAAACGGTTGTAAAAGAAATCTATGTAAAAAATAGAATTTATAATATAGTAGTAAAATAAATTAAACAACCTAATATATAAAAAGACATAAAATATTATAATATTTTATGTCTTTTTTTTATATTTTCTTTACTTCAATATGTTCCAATTTAGTTTCCATTTATTGTTCTTTTCTTCTACTCATTATTATCCCAATATTTACTATTAATAGTGGTATCAATGTTGAAATCATGCCATATATTGTTTTTGAAAACGGATTTTCTAAATTAAAATTAGGTAAAATAATTAGATTTGAAATTAGTATTAAAACATCCATTATGGATACTATTATAAAATTATATCCTTTTCTAAATACTGTATTATCTCTTTTTGATAAATATAATATCAGATATAAAAATGGTATATTTCCAATTAGAGCTTGCGTATCAGGAGCAAATGCTCTTGTGCAAGTTACTATCCAAGTAATCGTCAAAATATTTAATTTTATTATTTTTAAAATTCTTTTATTTATCTTTTTTATCTCAAAAGTAGTTATTCGTTCTAAACTTTCTATATTTATAAAAAGTATAATTACAATTGCGATTATAGCTGATAATAGCACGTCTGCTATAACATTCACATCCATGCACATTTTTACTACCAAAACTATTAAATAAGTTATTATAGCTGTCATGCTAACTATATCTATTTTGTTTTTTCTTTTCATAAAACCAGGCTTTATTTTTTCTTTTTCTACCTTAAATTCTTTTTCAGTTATTATTTTTCTTTGCCTTAATCTCTTTAAATCTTCTAATGTATCATAATATTTATTAGCTCTTCTTATATTTAATTGGCTGGTTCCATCTCTAAAAAGAATTAACAATAAAATTGCTATTGTAATTCCAAAGAGAATCCACTCTATCATCTTTTGTTCCTCCTATTTAGTTTCAACTTTCTTTGGTTATTTTTTGTGTTTTAGTAATCTTTTCTTTTCTTGTTTAAATTCTTCTTCTGTAAGAATTCCTTTATCTTTTAATTCTTTAGCCTTTTCTAATTTTTCATATTTTGAATATTTTGGAAATTTAAATCCACTTTTGTCTCCCTTTTTAAATTTGCCTCCGCTTTTCCATCCAAAATAATATCCAATACTTATTGATATTATGGCAACTACTATAGATACAAAAATTATTATCTCTTTTTCACTCATTATAAACCTTCCTTTGTACTTTTATCTTCTACTAGTATATTTAAATTTTACCATATTACACAAAAAAAGCAATAGATTTTTATTATCTATTGCTGATTTTTTAATACACTATGCTGATTTTAGCTCTAGGCGAAGTTTGTCGCTAATCATTGCGATAAACTCACTATTAGTTGGTTTACCTTTAGCTGCTGAAATTGTATAACCAAAAATGCTTTCTACTGCTTCTTGTTGTCCTCTTCCCCATGCTACTTCTATTGCATGACGAATTGCACGCTCAACACGTGAAGGTGTTGTGTTAAACTTTTTAGCAATTTGTGGGTATAGGCTTTTTGTAATTTGATTTATTACGTCTATATCTTCTACTACCATTATAATCGCTTCTCTTAAATATTGATATCCTTTTATATGTGCTGGAACTCCAACTTCATGTATTATATTTGTTACCAATGCTTCTAAATTCTCTTTACTTTTTTCCGGACCTGCATTTATTTCTATATATTGTTGTTTCATTTCTTTTGATATAAAATTAGTTGATGTTTTAGTTTTATAGAATTTAAATTCTTTTATTCTCTTTATTAGAATTTCTATGTCAAAAGGCTTTACTACATAGTATTGTGCTCCCAATGCTATTGCTTTTTGGGTTATTTTGTCTTGTCCTACAGCTGATAACATTATACAAATAGGTTTTTTACTGTCCATCATATTTACACTTTCTAGAACTCCAAGACCATCTAAGTTTGGCATTATAACATCTAATAAAACCACATCAGGCTTTACATTAGCTATCATTTCGACAGCTTCTAATCCATCTTTAGCCATTCCAATTACTTCTAATTCCTCTTGTTTTTCTATGTAACTTGCTAATGTCCTACTAAATTCTACATTATCATCCGCTATAAGTATACTAATTTTTTCATTCATAATATAATTCTCCTCCTATAAAATAAAATTTTCATCATTAATCTCTATGATATTTTTCATTATAACTACATTTTTTGCAACTTTCAAGCAAAATTGTAAATTATTTCCATTTGTTTTATAAAAGGGTTGTTTTCATTTATTAATTATAGAATTTTTGTTATAAATTTTTTACATAAGTTTTTATAGTTTTTTATTTTTATACTTTTTAATTCGAAATCTTCTAAAATTTTTTCTGTTTGACCTTCTAAAATTTCTAATATACATACAACATTCTCTGAATATCTTATGTTTTTTAAATTGATTTGACTTTTTTCACAATAATATTTAAGTTTCTCAAAATCAGCATACTCTATCTCTAATTCTAATTGTTCCCCTATAAACTTTTCTACTAGTGTAGCCTCTTCTATTGCTTTTTGCAAGCTATCTGAATATGCTCTAACTAATCCACCCGTTCCAAGTAAAGTACCTCCAAAATATCTTATAACTATTATTAAAACATTACATAAATTATTTTTCTGTAAGATCTTTAACATTGGTGCTCCTGCTGTTCCAGAAGGTTCACCATCATCACTAGCTTTTTCGGTTAAAATATTATCTTCTAAAAGACGATAAGCAATACAATGATGTCTCGCATCAAAGTATTGCTTTTTTATATCTTTTATTATATTATCAATTTCATTTTGGTTTTCTACATAAAATAATTTTGCTATAAATTTTGACTTTTTTTCAACTATTTGTGCTGTTACTGGTTCTTTTATTGTTTTAAAACTATCCAAATTTCTAGCTCCTATCTTTATTATTTATTTGAATCATCATTAAATATGTCGCCAAATAAATCTTTATTAAACTCAAAATCTTCTTCATTTTTTGCGAAATTATCGTTTGATGTATTATTTATAGTAGCATCATCTTTAGTTGTTGATGTATCTTCATCAATTTTTATGTCTTTCATTTCATCGAAATTATCGAAATTAAATACATCTCCTATATCTTCTATACTATCGATTTTTGGTTCTTCTTCAGTATTTTTATCTTCTTCTTGTTTAGTTTTTTCATTCTCTGTTTTTTCTTTTTCAGCTTTTTCTTTTTCAGCTTTTTCTTTTTCAAGTCTTTCAGCTTCTTCAGCTGCTGCTAATTCTTCTCTTAATTGTTTTTCTTTTTCTAATTCTGCTTCTGCTTCTTTATTTCCACGCCATAAACTATCACTTTCATCCCAAAGACTACTATCATCTTTACTTTCACTATTAAATAATTCTGATATGTCTTTTTCTGGCTCTTCGTTTGTAAACATGTTTGTCATTGAATCTTCTGGCTCGCTTCCTAAAATCTTATCTATTTCTGACGTTTTCATCATATCGTCACTTTCAGCAAAATCTTTTGCTTCACCTGTTTGGCCTCTTTGAACATCTTCATCATCTTGGTCAAATATATCTACATATTTTCTAGATTCCCTTTTTGCTTCTTTATTTCTTCTCTTTAACTCTGCTTTTTCTTCTTTTTGTCTTTTTTCTTCTTCTTTTAATTCTTGCTTTCTTTCTTTTCTTTTATCTGCGCCTCCAAAAATCAATATAAGAACTATAATTATTATTAATAGTAATAATCCTAGTACTACAAACATAATTTTACCCTTCCTTTCTTTTTAATCTTTTGCTTGCTTTTAGAATGCCATACTTTCCGTATTCATACGTAAGTCCTCCTTGCATATATGCTATATATGGCTCTCTTAGTGGTCCATCACAACTAAGTTCAATTGTTGAACCTTCTGTAAAAGTACCTGCCGCCATTATTATTTGATCTTCATATCCTCCCATATCTCCTGGCTCTGGTAATACATTTGAATCTATTGGTGATCCTTGTTGTATTCCTTGGCAGAATTTAACTAGTCCTTCAGCCGTCCCTAAGCTTATAGTTTGTACAATATCTGTTCTTTTTTCATTGTACAATGGGTCCACTTTATATCCAAGTTTTTCTAAAAGTCTACTTGCATATACTGCTGTTCTTACACTACTTGCAACAACTCTAGGTGCAAAGAATAATCCTTTTAATAAACTTGTATTTTGATTTAATGATGGTCCTATCTCTTTTCCAATTCCAGGTGCTGTTAATCTTTCTGCACATAATTCAATAAGTTCCTTTTTTCCAACTATATAAGCTCCACTTGTTGCTATACCTGCACCTAAATTTTTCATTAATGAACCTACTATTATGTCTGCTCCAACTTCTATTGGTTCTCTATCTTCAACAAATTCTCCATAACAGTTATCTACCATTATAATAACTTCTTGATTAACTTCTCTTATAGCTCTTATAACTTTTTCAATTTTTTCTATTGTTAGACTTTTTCTTAAAGCATAACCTCTTGATCTTTGAATTTCTACTAGTTTTACATCTTTTTGTTGTAGTCTTTGTTTTATTGTATCTATATCAAAATCATTTTCTTTTAATTCTATCTGTTCATATTTTATTCCATACGATTTTAAAGAACTTTTACTTTGTTCTTTACCGCATCCTATTATTGTTTGCAAAGTATCATATGGTGCACCTGTTAAACTTATCATTGTATCATTATTTCTTAATAATGCTGAAAGTGTTACAGATAGTGCATGTGTTCCTGAAATAAACTGTGTCCTTACAAGAGCATCTTCTGCTTGAAAAATATTTGCATAGATTTCTTCTATTTTATTTCTTCCTGGCTCATCTATTCCATAGCCTGTTGAAGAATAAAAGTGTTGTGTCTGAAGATTACATTTTTGAAATGCTTCTATAACTTTTACACTATTTGATTCACAAATACTATCAATTTCCTTGAAAATCGGTGCTATCTCTTCTTCAACCTTATCTGATAATTCTAGTAGTTCATCATCATCTATCGCATTATAGATTCTATTCCTCATTCTATTCTCCATTATATAATATTTATATAGCTATTTTACTATATTTATTTTATAAAATCAATAGTAAAAAAAGGACATTTCTATTTTTTTTAGAAATATCCTTTTTTAATTTATTATTTTAAGTATATTATTTTATTACATATTTTTTTATTAAGTAAATTCCTCCTGCAAATATTCCAAGAACTGTAGTTGTTAATAATAGATATGTTGGGAATCCACCTGTGACGATTGATAAGATAACTGGAGCGTCATCAATATCATCTTCACCGTCTAGATAGTTGTCTGGTTTAGAATCAACATCTGGAATACCTAAATCATTGTAATCTTCAGATATTTCAGCATTATTTTCTTTTAATCCTAAATTGTCTTCTCCCTTGATCCATGTTAATATAATTTCTATATCTACATAATCACCTGGTTGTAATAATGTATCAGCTAATTGATCTGTTACTGCTATATTATTTCCTAGATATGTCCATTCTGGATTGTCTTCTTCATGGAATTCTAATCCTTCTGGGATATAGTCCTTAATTTCTTTTGCATATCCTGCAATATTTTCTTCATTTATTATACGTATTCCATATTTAAATTTAACTTCTGTGCTGTTTAATTTTTTTCTGTTTAATTCAACTTTTACTGTATCTTCTGGGTCATCATATGGCTGATGTCCTGTTTGTGATCTATATTCTTGACCATCTTCTACAACTATAACTTCTGATACCCATTTTCTTAAGGCTAAATCAAATATGTCAACAACTACTTTTTCAAAATCATCATCATCTTCTTGTCCTGGTACATAAGAACCTTTTTCATTATCTTTATATGATGGTTTTTTGTCTTCATCCGGTATATTAACATTGTCTTGCTCAGAATCTCTATCTTTTGCTTGTTCATGATTTTCATCTTCATATTTTGCTATTTCTGCTATATTTGTTATTTTGTATTGAGGTTGAACAGAATCTTTTACTCTACAAAGTATTGGAACTTCTTGATATGATAATGTGTATCCATTATCTGTTTTCTCTGCTTTAGCTATTTTCTTATCTTTCAAATATTCTGTTCCACATATATTGTCTCCAGCTTCTCCACCTGTTTGGTCTTCTGTCCAGAAAGCTGGTGGCATTGCCCATCCATAATTCTTATTGAAATCACAATCTACATATTCTAAATATTCTGGTAAGTAGTCAGCTATTTGTGGTGCATATCCATCATAACTTCCTTCATTATATACTCTTAACATGTATACTACATAATCTCCAACTGTAACTTGTACAGGATCTTTTGGATGGTTATAATCTGCTGTCGTTACAAGTTTTCCACCTACTTCTGTATTCAATTTTGAAGTATCAACTTGAGGTTCTCTTATATATTTGTCCCCTTCTTTAAGCAATCTTGCTGAATCTGAATCTTCTAAATCATCTAATGAAGTTAAGCCTTCAATGTCACGAGTTACTGCAATTATGAATTTTCTTAATGCTAAGTCAAATTCTTGATTCTCTAATATAACATTGTCATAATCTTCATCATCTTCATATTTTTTCCAGTCTTCAGGTTTAGAGTCTCTATCTGTTACATCATTTCCATCTTTATCTGCATCTTTTGATATACAAGCTTCATTCCTTATTGCTGATCCTGTTACAGCTGAATCTTTAACTTTAAATATTACTGATACTTCTTTATAATGTAAATCAGCTTCTGTTTTCTTACCATCATTTTCTCCAAATGCTTTTATTAAATTGTCTCCTGGAGTTACTTCTCTTGCTTTTGATAGATAATCTGTAGTTATTTCATTCATTGTTTTTCCATAAGTCCAATACATACTTTGATTAAATTTAATAGCTTCTTTTTCTTCTGGTGTGAAACTATCATCTGCTTCTAATTCTGTATCTTTCTTATCTGACCAAATGAATTCTAACCCTTCTGGAATATCTTCTGTTATTTGTTCTGCATATCCATCTATATATCCTTCATTATATACTCTAAATGTGTATTTTACTAAATCGCCTTTTTCTACTTTTACTGGATCTTTATTTAAATTATAATTAGCTGTTGTTGTTCCATTTGGTGTGTTCAATCTGCTAACATCTACACTCTTAATTCTTTCTTCTACTGCTTCACCATTTACTTCTACAATTCTCTTAATTAATTTTAAGTCAAATGGTTGATCTTTAGTTTCTATTATAACATTATCATAATCTTCATCGTCTTGAGTTTTTGGCCAATTCTCTGGTTGTGAATCTCTATCATCTACTGATTTTCCATTACTATCTGCATCTTCTGAAACACAAGCATCATTTCTTATTACTGTTCCTACTGGAGCAGAATTTGCTACTTTAAATATTACTGATAGTTCCTTATAGTATTGCGGATCATCTATATCTTTTGAACCATCTGGATTTTCGCCAAATGCTTTTATTAAATTACTTTCTGATTTTGCTTTTGATAAATGATTACTTGAGATTGTTCCGTCACTATTTTCTGACCAGTCCATTTCTTTATTGAATTTAACTGCTGCCTTTTCCTCTGCTGATAAGTTTGCATCGTTATCTTCATCATCTGACCATACAAAATCTAATCCTGTAGGAATATTTTCTGTTATCTCTTCCGCATATCCATCTATATATCCTTCATTATAGATTCTGAATGTATATTTTACTAAGTCACCTTTTTCTACTTTTACTGGATCTTTTTCTAATTCATAGTCTGCTGTAGTTTTTGAATCTGAAGCTGAAGTATTTAATTTACTTGAGTCTACATCTAATATTCTTTCTGGTACTTTTGAACCATTTACTTCAACTATTCTTTTAATTAATTTTAAGTCAAATCTTTCATCACCGATTATAACATTGTCATAATCTTCATCATCTTGAGTTTTTGGCCAATTTTCTGGTTGTGAATCTCTATCTGTTACATCTTTACCATCTTTATCAGCATCTTCTGAAATACAAGCATCATTTCTGATTCTTTCTCCTATTGGTGCTTCATCTGTTACTTTGAATTTTACTGATAATTCTTTGTAGTATTGTGGATCATTTATATTTTTTGAACCATCTGCATTATCTCCAAATGCTTTTATTAAATTACTTTCTGATTTTGCTCTTGATAGATGATCACTTACTATTATGTTGTTTTCACTAGTTGGTTTCCAGTCTCTTTCTTTATTATATTTAACAGCTGCTTTTTCTTCTGCTGATAAACTTTCATCGTTATCTTCATCTTCTGACCATATAAATTTTAGTCCTGAAGGAACATTTTCTTTTATTTGTTCTGCATATCCATCTATATATCCTTCATTATAGATTCTAAATGTATATGTAACTATATCTCCTTTTTCTACTTTTACTGCATTTTTATCTAATGTATACTCTGCTGTTGTCTTTGAATCTGTTCCTGAACTATTTAATTTGCTTGAATCTACATTTTGAATTCTTTCTGGTATTCCTTCTCCATTTACTTCTGTAATTCTCTTTATTAATTTTAAGTCAAATCTATCTTCATTTTTCTTGATTACTAATTTTTCAAAGTCGTCATCATCTTGTTGTCCTGGGAAGTAGTGATCTGGACTTGCTAAATCTGTACTGTTATCTGTACCTCTCCAAGGTTCTACAGTATTTTGATTAACGTTTGGTGCTGTACTTGGTGCTGAATCTCTATCTTTATTTGCATCTGTAAATTCTGGTGTATTTTCACCTTCTTCTTTAGAAATCCATGCCACATTTGTTAATATTTTGTCAGCTTCAGCGCTAGCTGTTGCTGTTACTTTACATTTTAAAGTAATTGTTTCAAAATCCGGATCTCCTGAACCTGAATATGCATCAAGCCATTCATCACTTGGTAAACTCTTACGTTTCAATATTACTTTATTAGAGCTCTTATCATATTGTTCTAATTCAAAATTTCCTGATACTGCATCGCTTCCATCTATTAATTCTAGTCCTGTTGGTAATTGATCTATTACTTGATTAGCTCTTCCTTTTTCTGAACCTTCATTATATATTGTTATGTTATATGTTACTATTGCACCTTCTGTTACCTCTACTGGATCTTTTCTATGTTTATATTCTGCTGTTGAATTTCTTCCAGCAGATAATTCTGTTGAATTTATACTTGGTGTTCTTGAATCTTGTACATTTGAACCATCTATTTGTACAATATATTTTCTTAATGCTAAGTCTAACTCTTTTGGTGTTTCTGGTGTAATTTCAAATTCAAAATCTTGCTTAGGAGATTTATCTAATTCAACTATTGGTTGTTCATTATTTGTTGAATTTGCTACCCATACTGTCATTTTTGTTCCTTGATAGCTTGAGTTGAATTTTATTGATAGTTTTTGTCCTTCATTTCCTGATACTGGTACAACTAAGTAATATGTTCCACCATTTTTCATTTCAGCTGATGTTACTATATTTGTTCCTTCTGCGTTAGTTGCTATTTTTACAGATGTTGAGATGTCTGTTTCTCCTCTTTTTACTGTTAATCCTATATTTGCATTGTTAGCTGTTACATTAAATGGTCCTATCACATAATTTGTTTTTTCAGAGTTTAATTTTGAACTTAATGAATCAGCTGTTACATTTACACTTCCACTTCCAGTTACTGAATGCGTTTGTGCATGTTTTATAAGATATTTGCATAAATCCATAGCTTGACGATCTCTTTGCCATCCTGGTCTTTGTTGAGTAGTTCCTGATACTCCACCTGAATAGTCTGACATTGCAGTATAAGAATTTCCGCTTGTTGATTGTGTGTATGTAAGCCAAGTATCACTAGATAATAAATCAAATTCACTATCTCCGTATAATTTAAAATTTGTAAAATACCATAGAGCTGCTTGTTGTACTGCTTCTATATCATCATCAGTTAATTTATATTTAAATTCTGAATATTCATACTCTTCATCTTCTTCATTAACAGCTGCTGTTAAAAGACTTTCTTTATAACTATTTGCTGTTGCTGTATCTGGTTTTCCTGGGACATACATTAAGTCTAATAATCCTACTATATTGTTATATTGACTTGTTTTTGCTCCTCCTGTAAGGTTTTCTCCTATTATGTTTTGAAAAGCTTCTCCTTTTGTTTTTATTATATCTTTTTCTGTTAACAAATCATATCCTTCATCATATAGTTGAACTTTATTAGCACTATCTTGGTCCATTCCTTCGAATCCAAAACCTGATTTTAAACAGTATGCTGCTGCTGCTGTTGGACTAGTTGGTGTAGCACTTGCATATCTGTTTATTCCCCATATAAAGTTTCCTCCCTGTTGACGTGGATCGTGAATTCCATATCCCATATCTCCACTTCTATATCTTAGATATGTAATTCCAAAATATACTGGTCCATTTTCTTTAGCTGATACAACTGTTTGAAATACTGTTATTAAAGCTAAGAAAATTATTACGGGAATAACTATTAACATCTTCTTTCTAAAATTCATATTAAATCTCTCCTTAATACTCCTAATGATAGTTATCTATCATTATTTTACTATTTTTTTATTTTAAGTCAATACCTATTTTTTACACTTTTTTACATCTAATTTTTATCATTCGTTATGTTCTTAGGGAAATCGTCGTTTGACGGATTTTACCCAATTTAAACACTCTATTACAATTATATTACATTTTTATTAAAATTTCAAGGGTTTACGTAAAAAAGGCTGTTTATTTTCGATTTTTATGCCATTTTTTGCTATTTTTTCATTCTTTCTTCTAAAATTTCAAGAATATTAACACTATTTTATTCATATATTTTTAGTATTGGTATTACTAATATTTAACATTTTTATACATATTAAATTTTACTATTTGCATATAAAGGAGGTTAATATTTAATGAATAAAAAAACACTCTTTTCTTTACTAATATCTATATCTTTTATTTTCTTTTTTCCTCACATAATATTTGCAAGTGATGTGCCTTCGATTAATTCTAGGTCAGCAATTGTTATAGATAGAAGATCGCAAACTGTTTTATTTGGAAAAAACGAATATAATAAAGTGAAAATGGCATCCACTACTAAAATTATGACTTGTCTTATTGTTATAGAACATTGTAATTTAAATGAAACTGTTGAAGTATCTCAAAAAGCTGCTGGTACAGGCGGTTCACGAATAGGATTAAAAACTGGAGATAAATGCACTGTTAATGATCTTTTATATGGATTAATGCTTTATTCCGGTAATGATACAGCTGTTGCATTGGCTGAGCATGTTGGCGGTAGTATTGACGGCTTCGCAGAACTTATGAATCAAAAGGCAACTGAACTTGGTCTATTAAATACCTGCTTTAAAACTCCTCATGGTTTAGATAAGGAAGGTCATTATACTACTGCTTATGAATTAGCTTTATTATCTAATTATGCATTACAAAATAAAACATTTGCAAAAATAGTTAACACTAAAACAGCTACTATTTATATCAATGGCAATCCAAAAACAATTAACAATACAAACGAATTACTTGGTAATTTAAATGGAGTATATGGAATAAAAACTGGATTTACAAATGGTGCTAATAGATGTTTAGTTAGTGCTTGTAAACGCGGTGACTTAGATATAATTTGCGTAGTATTGGGTGCTGACACAAAAAATTTTAGGACTCAAGATAGTATAAAATTAATTGAATATTCTTTTGAAAACTTCGTGCCTACTAATATTTCTGAAATAGCTAAAAATAAATTTGAAGAATGGAAAAAAGAAAATGAAAAATCCTTTTATATTTATAAAGGTTCTCCAAATAATCCATCAATTGATTTAAAACTTAATAATGAAGAGAATAGCGTTTATCTTCCTATTAAAAAGTCCTCTATAGAAAATTTAACTTGTAATTTTTCTTGCAATAAAAATCTTTTTCCACCTCTTAACGCTGGAACTGTTTTAGGAACCTTAAATATTTATTCTAATGATAACGCTATTTACTGTAGAGATATTTTATTAGCTAATGACATTTATAGTAAAAATTTTTTTGAATATTTTATTGATATTTTAAAAAGACTTCCTGTTTAGTAATAATAAACTAAAAAAAGAGTTAGATTTAAATCACTAAAATCTAACTCTCATTTAATTTTTAATTATTTCACATTTTCTTTTATGTATTCAACAACGTCTTCAACTGTAACAACTTTCTCTGCATCGCTGTCAGGTATTTCAATGTCAAATTCTTCTTCTAAAGCCATTATTAATTCAACAATGTCTAAAGAATCTGCACCTAAATCATCAATAAAAGATGCTTCCATAGTAATAGAAGATTCAGATACTCCTAATTGTTCTACTATAATATCTTTTACTTTTTTTAATACTTCTTCTGAACTCATTA
>CANQPF010000037.1 GCA_947625665.1 uncultured Clostridia bacterium
GGTTTATAGGTAAAACCAAAACAAAAACCTAAATATATAAAAAGGATGTAAAATGAAAAAAATAGTAAAAAAGTTTTTCTTAATTTTAATTTTATTAACAATAATAAGTACAATATTCACAAATGCGAATTATGCAGAATCAAGGCAAACAATATATCAGTTACCAGAAAGAAGCGAAACAGCAGAAAGACAAGGGGAATCTGGACTAGACCAAATTATTGAAGATGCAGATTCTATGGTAGAAGATGATGATGTAAAATATGACAGAAATAAACTTAAAGAATTTACAAGAACATTGTATAACATAATATTTGCACTAGGAATTGTGGCATCAATTGCAATGGGAGGAATATTAGGCTCAAAGATTATGTTGGGTGGTTTAGAAGCAAAAGCACAAGCAAAAAGCTTATTAATACCATATACAGTAGGATGCGTAGTAATATTTGGAGGATTTGGAATTTGGAAATTAATAATAGAAATCTTCCAACAATTATAATAGAAATATAATAAAAACTTAAGATTTAGAAATATAATTATTAAATCTTAAGTTTTTTTGTGTTAAATTATATCTGTACATAAACATTAAATAAGTTGAAAAAAAAAGAAAAATATGGTATAATTAAATAGAATGTAATAGACAGAAACCTACAATATTAAAAAGCTTAAAAGACTTTTAAATAAGAAAGTGGGTGACCAAAATGAAAATGTTTATTAGAATAATAAAAGTGTTTATAATTATAGCAATTACAGTAAATATAGCATCTCTAAATGTAGTTTATGCAGACCCTACTGGTACTCAAGGAACAGATTTTCAGCAAGATATAGCTTCAAAAAGTGTAGTATCTGCAAGAATAAAAACAATAATAAACAATGTTAAAACAGTAGAGGAAACATATACAGCCCAACAAGATTGTGATACAGATATGACATATATAGAAAGCTTAAAAAAATTTGAATTTAATAAAAAAGAAGATGGAACTATAGAAGTAAAAGGGGATCCTGATACCCAAATATCATTAGGTGGAGTAGCTTCAAATGAAACTAAAGTTAAAGCAAAAAGACTAGTAGAAATTTATAATTCAATTAAGAAAAAAAAGGATAGTTTAACAAACGCTGGTGTTGATAATAGCAAAATAACAGTAGATGAAGCAGTAAAAAAATTAGAGAATAATGAATCTCTTTCAGGAATAGATCCAGAAGTATTAAAACAAGCTCAAGAAAGAATAATGAGTGATGACTATCAACCACCAGAAGGAGTATCAGCAGACGAAATGAAAAGACGTGCAGGTTTTGCTGAAACAAGAGATATGGGAAAAGAGTTTGCTGATGAAAGATTAGAAGCATCAAAAGGCAAACAAGTAATATATACATTACCAGAAAGAAACCCAAATGGTGGAGAAATGGGAGAAATAGGATTAGATCAAGCAATAACAGATGGAGAAAAATTTCTAGAAGGAAATGAAAAAAAATATGATGAAAACAAATTAAAAGAATTTTCAGGATCACTATACAATGTAGTATTAACATTAGGAGTAATTGCAGCAATAGCAATGGGAGGAACAATAGGAATAAATATAATGCTAGGAAGTTTGGAAGCAAAAGCAGAAGCGAAAAAACTATTAGTACCATATGTAGTAGGATGTGTAATAATATTTGGAGGATTTGGAATCTGGAAATTGATAATAGAAATCTTCCAACAATTATAAAAAAGAGGGATGATGATAATGAAAAAAATATTAATAATAAGCTTAATAGCAATAATGCTTCTTGCAGTAGCAATGCCAATAATTTCTTATGCAGAAGATTTAGGGTTAGGAACATTGGATGAGTATAAAGGATCAATGCCAGATTCAGAAAAAGCAAAACAAAAAGCAGGAAAAATATTAGGCTTAATACGAACAATAGGTAGCATTTTATCAGTAGTTATATTAATGGGAATAGGTATAAAATATATGTATGGAAGCGTAGAAGAAAAATCACAATATAAAGAAACATTATGGCCTTGGTTATTAGGAGCAGCAATAGTATTTGCAGGAACATGGTTGCCACAAGTAATATATGATTTTGCAAGTAACATATAAAAAATAAAAGGTTAAAAATACTTAAAACATATAAAAACTTGCAAAAAAATGGAAAAAATGATATAATTATAAATGAATAAAGAAAAAGCAGGTTTAATTAAGATATTAATGTTAAAACATAAATAAAAGAAGGAGAAAAGAAAAGGAGGATAAAAAAATGAAAAATATTAATATGAAAAAAATCTACTCATTCCTTAATGTAGCACTTGTTGTAATGGCAGCTGTGATGATAGTAGCAACATTTGTAGCACCATCATTTGCACTAGACCCAGCTGGAGTAACAGAAGAACAAGTAGATAGTGCACATATCACAACACTAGGAGGAAGACTTATAAGTATCTTAAGAACAGTAGGTGTAGTACTATCAGTAGTAGTATTAATTGTTATAGGTATTAAATACATGATGGGTAGCCCAGAAGAGAAATCAGAATACAAAAGCTCTTTACTACCATATGTAATAGGTGCAGGATTAATCTTCGCAGCATCAATCTTCGCACAAACAATCTACGAATTCTTCAGCGGATTAGGAAAATAAAATATACAGAAAAGGGAGTTTAAAAGCTCCCTTTTTACTTTCAAAATATTACAAAATATTTACAGAAGTATTAAATTTATATTTTTTTAAACAAAAACGCAAAAAAATCTTAATTTTTTGCGTTTTTTGTGTTATTATATAATAAAGGAAAATTATGCAAAAAAATAAGAGGTGATACACTTGAACACATATAATGTACCAAGAAATGTAAAAGGTGAAGGAAGGATTTTATTCATATTCTCAACAAAAGCATTGATATATACAGCAATAGGATTAGGAATAGGCTTAATATTTTATATAGGATTTACAGTATCCGGAATGCAAATAGTCGGAATAATAGCAGATGCTGCAGTAGGACTGATAGGATTTTTAATAGGAACTTTCAAAATTCCAGATACAAGAGCTTTCCAATTTACTCAAAGAACGCGGTGGAGAAAATATAGATGACGTAATTAAGAGATACGTAAAATTTAAAACAAAAAAGACAAAAGTATATGTATATAAAGATGCGATAGAAGAGATAGAGGAGGAAACAAAAGATGTTAAACAACAGTAGTACAAATAATGAAATAACTGCTATTTTAACAATAGTACTAAGTATAATGATGTGCATACTTATGCTATTAGTAGTTGTATTTATAGTGCTAAAAGTTAGAGATAATAAAAACAAAAAACAAATAATAACAGATATAAACAATAAAGAAAAAAAAGAAAAAAAGACTAAAAAACAAATACAATTACAAAGACCATTAACAGGACTAGACAAAGGTTCAATTATGGACTTTATGGAATTTGAAAAAGTACAAGACAATATGATCATAGCTAAATCAAGAAAAAAATACTTAATGGTAGTAGAATGCAAAGGTGTAAACTATGACCTAATGTCACAACCTGAAAAGGTAGGAGTAGAAGAAGGTTTCCAACAATTTTTAAATACATTAAGGCACCCAATACAAATATATATACAAACAAGAACAATAAACTTAGGAAATAGTATAAATCGTTACAAAGCAGCGATGAAGCAAATAGAATTAGATTATAGACAAAAAGAAGAAGAATATAAAAGAATAAGAGAAAATGTATCATCTTATGGAGAAGAACAATTAAATAGATCTTTTTTTGAATTAACAAGACAAAGAAACTTATTAGAATATGGAAGAGATATTATAGCAAATACAGAAAAAATGAGTTTGAATAGAAGTGTATTAAATAAAAACTTTTATGTAATAGTACCTTACTATGTGGAAGAAGTAGGAAGTGACAAATACTACGAAGAGGAATTATTATCAAGAGCTTTCTCAGAACTATATACAAAATCACAATCAATAATAAGAACATTATCATCATGTTCGGTAACAGGAAGAATATTAAATTCAAGAGAACTAATAGAATTACTATATGTTGCATATAACAGAGATGATTCAGAAGTATTAGGATTAGATAAAGTATTAGCTTCAGGATATGAAGATCTATATTCAACAGGAATCGATGTATTCAAAAAGAAGAGTAAATTACTAGATGAAGAAATAAATAGAAGAGCAATAAAAGAAGCAAACAAAGCAATACAAAAAGTAAAATCACAAGTACAAAAAGAAGTAGAAGAAAAAGAAAACAACATAGAACAATTAGCTAAGAAGATGGCAGCTGTAATTCTAGAAAATAACAAATCTAGAATAGGAGCTAATGTCGCAAGAAGAGCAAAAGAAGAAATTGAAAGAGAGGAGAAAGAAAATGAGCAAAAAGGACAAGAAAACTCAACAAAACAAGGCTAATAAAGAAATACATGATGTAAGAAAACCAGAAGAGCCAGGTGCATTAAAGAAAAAAGAGATAAAAGAATTAATAGCACCATCAGGAATAGACGTATCACACATTGACCACTTAGAGATAGTTTCAAATGTTACAAGATATGCAAGAAGTTTCTTTGTATCAAGCCTACCACGTATGTGCTCATTCCCTGAAATATTTAGAGATTTATACTTCTTTGGAGACATAAACACATCATTATACATAACACCAGTAGCAGAATCAAGATCACAAAATGAATTAAACAAAGTAATAAACGAACTAGAAACAGAAAGAATCGTAGCAGCAGACAGAGGAAATATCAACAGAGAAAGTACATTAAGCCAAAAAAGATTTGAAGCAGAGCAACTAAGAGATGAAATAGCTGCAGGATTTAATAAAATGTATGAAGCATCAGTAATATCAACAATATTTACATACAAACTAGAAGAATTAGAAAGGCTAACAAAAATGTTAGCAACAGAAATGTCAAAAACATTAGTAGGATTAAAAAGTGCATGGGCAATACAAGAAGAAGCATTTAAATCAAACTTACCACTAATGAGTGACAAAGTAAAAAAGATACACTCTTTTGACAGTAGATCAATGGGGACAACTTTCCCATTCACAACATCAGAGGTAGGACATGAAACGGGAATACCATTAGGATTTAATAAACAAACAGGAACGCCAATATTATTTGATAACTTCCACTCTTCACTATCAAATTATAACATGGTTATATTTGCTAAGTCAGGAGCTGGAAAATCCGTAACAATGAAAACATTAATATCAAGATCAGCAGTATTAATGGGAATAGAAAGTCTAGCACTAGATGCCGAAGGAGAATATTTAATAGTTGCAGAAAGTTTGGGAGGAATAAACGTAGTATTAAGTCCAAACTCACCAACAGTAATAAATTTATTTGATATAGAGCCAGAATCAGTAAAAGACGAAATAACAGGAAGAGAAAGAACAGTATTAAACGTAGAAAATAAAGTAGAAGACGTAACGCAAGCATTATTAACAATGGCAAGAGGTAGTACTAGAAGTAAAGAAGTAAACGAATTAACAAAGCAAGTTATAGCAGAGACCGTAGCGGAAGAATATGCAAGTATAGGAATAACAAGCAACCCAGATAGTTTATACAAAAAGAATAGTGAATTTGAAAGAGGAGGAAAACTATATAGAGAAAAGAAACTAATGCCAACAATAGGAACATGGTATAAAAGACTAGAAAGAAAAGCAATAGAAAATGATAACCAAGATTATCAATTCCATTACAGTTACCTATTAAAGGTTATGAAACAATATATAAGAGAATACAATGGTCAAATGGCATACTTCGATGGACAATCAACTTTTGAACTTCTAGAAAAAACGCCATTTATAAATCTAGACATATCACAACTAGAGGAAAGATTTGCAAGACCATTAGCACAACAAATATTATTATCATGGATTTGGGAGAAATTTGTTAAGAAAAACAGTGAAGATAGAACAAAAGCAAGGCAAAAAAGAGTGTTAGTAGACGAAGCATGGATGTTACTTCCATACCCAGAAGCCGTAGACTTTTTAAACAAAATGGCAAGACGTGCAAGAAAAAGAAATGTATCATTAGCTATAGTATCACAAAGATTTCAAGATTTTTATGAAAAACAAGAAGCACAAGCGGTATTAACATCATCAGATACAAAGCTATTTTTAGCACAAGATAAATCAGAAATAGAATATGTAAAACAAGTATTTAAATTAAGTGCAGGAGAAGCAAACTTCTTAACAAATTGTTTAAAAGGAGAAGGGCTATTAAAAGTTGGTTCAGACACAGCAATACTTCAAATAACACCAACAGCAAAGGAATTTGAATTCGTAGAAACAAACTTAAATAAATTAGTTCAAAAAAATCAGTCTAGAGAAGAAACACAATAAAATAGGAGGAAAATATGAGATTTTTCACAAAAAAAGGAGTAATACGAAAGATAGCAATAGTAATATTGATTGTACTTGCATTCAATTTTTGTATGCCTAAAGCTTCGTATGCATGGGATCCATGGAATTGGTTAATGGATAGTGGTAAGAATTTAGCAAATACATTAACAAGAGATATTTTACAGTTCTTTGCAGCTATAGGTGATTTATTCATGGGTGCATTAAATTACTTTATGTTAGGAGCAGACTTTGACTCGGCGATGGTGTCCTGGGAGGACGCAAACTTAACAGATGAAAACTCATGGTTACACGTAAACGACGGAGAAATAACAGAGGAAAATCTAGTTGATATAAGTTCTTCAAAGATGGACTCTAAATTATTTGGTCTTGTAGAAGTAGGCCTTGCAGTACCAAATTTCTTGTATTCACCAGAAGCTATATTTTCAAATAGAATAGCAGCATTAGATGTCAATTTCTTAAACCCAGAAGGATATACATATAGCAGTGTTGTAGCTGGAGTAAATAACGCTGGTGAAGATGGAGAAAGTGACGTTCAAAAAAGAGCTAGTAAAAAAGCAGAGTCAGGAGCAATACAATTAAAAGAAACTATAGCAACATGGTACAGAACATTTAGAAACCTTGCAGTAGTAATATTATTAATAGTTTTAATATATATAGGAATAAGAATAGTATTAAGCTCATCAGCAGGAGAAAAAGCAAAGTATAAAGAAGGAATAAAAGACTGGATGGTAGCAATGTCTTTAGTATTCTTTATACACATATTAATGGCAGGAATCTTATTAATGACAGAAAAGTTCACACAACTATTTTCATCAATTAGTACAAATGACATAATAGTTCATGTTTCAACTTCAGGAAATGGCGATGAAGAAGCAGAAGAAGGAGAAGGAGAACAACCAGCAGCTGAAGAAACACAACAAACATCTTCGCTAAATCATACGGAAACAGTAGTTAACGAAAGAGCATCAATACAACAAGCGTCAGCACTTGAAGCATCAGGAGATATTACTGGTACAGATACGAATGCAAGAGGACTTAGTATAGCATATACTGAAGGTAAGATAAAAGAAGAATTAGATAAATATAAAAATGGAGATAAATCTTTAATACAAGATCCAACATTTAATGAAGATATAATTAGAGAATGGAAAAACACACTTAATAAAAATGAAGAGAAAAATAAAGAATATCTTGATTTAATTGATCTAGCTAGACAAGAAAAGAATGGACCGCTTACTCCAGAACAAGTAAGTCAAGTAAGTAATCCACAGAATCAAGATCCTACTCAGCCACAACAACAAAGTAGTACATCGAATTCGCAACAAACAATTACATCACCTTCATCATCAGGAACAAGTCAAAACGCAGAGCAACCTGTAGCAGCAGCTGAGGGTGGAGATGAGGGAGGAAATTCTGTGACTGATGTAGTCAAGGACGACTTTTCATTCCACACAAACTTGATAGGACTAGCTAGATTTAGAACACAAAGTACAGATTGGTTAGAAGCAGGAGCATATACAGTCATATATGCAGTATTGATAGTATATACGTATGTTTTCACATTTAAATATTTTGCAAGATTTTTAAAAATGGCATTCTTAACAATGATAGCACCATTAGTTGCCATAACATATCCAATAGATAAAATGGGAGATAGTCAAGCACAAGCATTTAATATGTGGTTTAAAGAATATTTAATGAATGTAATTATACAACCAGTTCATTTATTATTATATACAGCATTAATAGGATCAGCATTTGACTTAGCTACAAGCAACCTATTGTATGCAATAGCAGCAGTAGCATTCTTAGTACCAGCAGAAAACTTCATAAAGGAAATGTTCAATATAAGACCTAAACCAGACAAAGATTACGGATTAGGAATGTTAAGTGCAGGAGTTTTAGGAAAAACAGCTTTAGATGCAATAACAAAAACAGGAAAAGGAATAACAGGAGGAATTAGAGGAGCAGCAGGAGCAGTAGGAGGAGCATTAGGTGTTGGCGGTGGAGAAGATGGACTACCACCAAAAAGTCCATTTGATGCTAAGGAAGCACTAGGACTAGGAGGTGAAGGTGGTCCAGAAACGGATGATTCAGGAAACCCACTAATTGATGGAGCAGCTGATGTAGCAGGAGGAATAATGGATGGAGCAGCAGAAGGAGCTTCAACAGGAGCATCAGTAGGAGGTACCTTAGGATCAATAATTCCGGGAGTAGGAACAGCCGTAGGATCAGCTATAGGTGCAGCAGTAGGAGGTGTAACAGGAGCTGGAGTAGGAACAGTAGGAGGAGTAGGAGGAGCTTTAGTAGATGGAGCAGCAGAAATGGAAGAACAACTTGACGAAGGAGCTCCACCAGAAGAAATAAATGTACAAAATACTCCAGGATTAGATACAAACACAAGTAGTGAAGAACAATATTTATCTGGAGGAACAGGAACTCCTCAAATTAATCAATCACAAGAATCAGCACCAAGATTAGCAGTAAATGCAAGTAGTAACTCAGGAAAGCCTAAACTAAAAAATGGATGGGCAAAGAGTGTAGGAAAAAGAGTATTTAAAACCGCTGGAAAGATAGCTTCTTTTGGAGCTAAAGCTGGAATGGGTGTAATAGGAAGTGGATTCGGAGCAGCACTTGGAGTAGGATTAAGTGGAATAACAGGAATGAATCCTTTACAAGCAGCCTTAGTAGGTGCAGGAACAGGAGGATTTTTAGGAGCAAAAGTTGGAGGAATACCAGAAGGATTAGTTAAGAGTGCTCCAAAAGCATATAATAGATTAACTGCATGGAAAAGAGATAGACAATACAATATGAATAAAGATTTATATGGCCTAGAGTATGCACAAAAAGTTAGAAAACAACAAGATGATGCAGCAGCTTTTAAAGCTTTTTCTAAAAATGATGTACAAAAAGAAAGAGCAGACAAGATACTTGCAGGTATACAAAAACAAAATCCAAATTCAAAACTTACACAAAATGACGTATTAAAATCAACTTATGAATATGCAAAATATGGAGTTAACAATGAAACTGCAGCAAACATGATTCAAAGAGAAGTAGAGCTAACAGGAGGACTAGGAAATGATCAATTGACTCATGGTAGATTATTAACAGCAGCAGTTAAAAACGAAGGACTTAAATCAGAATTCTTCTTAGATCCTAAAAAGGTAGCAAACTATAATAAATCAATGGCGCTAGAATTAGGAGGAATTGAAAATGCAAACGCTATAATGTATGAGATGGCAAGAGAAAAAGGACATGGAGCTTTGGAATTAGAGAGACAAGGAAGAGCAAATCAACAACAAGCAATAGCAGAGCAACAAAATTATCAACTATTCGCTAATGATGAAGGAAATATAAAGAGAGCAAAAGGTATACATGATAAGGCCAGAACAAAAGACAGAAGATCACAAACATCTCAAGAACAAATTATGAAAGCGTTATATGACTTTAGTAGAAGAGGAAGCAATAATGCGTATGCTGATAAAGCAGTAGAAGATTTAGCAAGTAGACCAGGAGTTATAGATACAAGAAGTCAAGAATATAACGATATGAGATCAGCAGCAGCAATAATGAGTAGTGGAGCAGTAACAGATGATGTATTTACTGATGATACAGTCAATGCACAAGTATATACTGATTTGTCTGCAATGGTAGGAACTGAACGAGCAGGAAAAACAATGGAAAATATGGCTAAGCTAAAAGGAGAAGATGAATACAAGAAAGAAATGTATAGAAATCAAAAAACAGATAGAAATAAACTTACAGAAGAACTATTAGAAAAAAATAAAGGAAAAGGAAAGCCAGGAACTGGAAGTTCAACAACAGTAACTACAAAAGCAGGAGCTCCTCAACTAGGAACTGGAAAACCTGGAAAAGGAAAATCCGGAACTACAAAACAAGGAACTTCAAAATCAGAAACTACAAAACCAGTTTCTAATAAACCAGCAAATGCAAGTAAAAGTCAAGAAAAACAACAAAAACCAAAAAAATTAACTAAAAAACAGCAAAAAGACCTTGAGAAGAAGCTTGCAAAACAATTTGAAAAAGAGCAAAAGAAGAGAAGTCCGAAAAAACGTAGACAAATATCAGGAGCATTTAAACAAGACAAAAAGAACAAAAAATTAAAATCATCTAATATAGAACTAACTGAAACACAAAAAGCACAATATCAGTCTGTGGATAACCTAAAAAAGGCATATAGAAGTGGAAATGCAGAAAAACTAATTGACGCAAAAGATGATTACAAATCAATGAGAATGGTAGACCCAAAAGGTATGGATAATTTAAAGAAGAATGGTAATTTGTAAGCATATAAAGCTTTGCCTAAAAGGCCATGAGGCAAAGGCAAGGCTTTTTTGCGAAATAAAGGAGAAAAAGTATATATGGCAAAAATACATCTGCCAAAAGAATTGAAATTAAAAATACAAGGATTAGCAGTAATAATTGTAGCTATGATTATAATTGTACAATTCTTAAACTTTATGGCAAAAATACAAAAACAGAATAAAAAACAAGAACCAGAAGAAGAAATTGCAACAACTAGCTATCGAGAAAAAAATTTGGATATATATCAACAAAAATTTGTACCAAACGAATATCAAGAAACATTTGAAGATACAATAAAAACATTTTTAGATTCATGTGTTAACCATTTTCCCGATGATGCTTATGCAATGCTTTCTGATGATGTAAAAAAGAGATTTTATCCAGCAGAAGAAATTTTCCTTTCACAGTATTACAATGATAAATTTCAAGGAAATATGGAATACACGTATGAAATGTGGAAAATGGAAGGTTCAAGTTTTACATATAAAGTAAAAGTATTTTCTGATTTGCTTTCATCAGGAAAAGGAGATATAGCGAAAAGTTTTAAAGAAGATTATATAACTATAGTAGAAGATGAAAATACAGCAACATTGAAATTTAATATAAATGGATTTATAAATACAGAAAAGCTTAATAAAAAAGGAGAAAATGATAAACTATCAATCGAAGTATCTTCAGTAGACAGATATGTAGATTATGAAATATATACTTTTAAAGTAACAAATAAAACAGATGAAAGAATACTTTTGGATACATTAACAAAAATAGATTCAATATATTTAGAAAATGAAAAAGGATACAAATTTGAAGCACTAAAATATGAAAATGATCAAGAAGATATGGTATTAGACCCAAGAGAAACAGAGACAATTCAACTTAAATTTAATGATGCATATAAAACTGACGTTTATAAAATAATCTTTTCAGCTATAATAGATGAGAAAACATACCAAGTACGACCATATCAGACAAAAGACACATTAAAAATTGAAATGAAATAATAAAAATAAAAGAAGTAATAAGTAGAAAAGGTGGTGAAACTATGAGTTTAAAAGAAGCTTTGGGGTCAGCTGGAGCTATATTAGGCAAATTCAAAGGAATACTTTTGATTGCTATGGGAAAATTAGCCATATATACATTTGTTCCAATTTTGACTCTTTCCATCTTTACTACTGTATCAAAAGAAGATAGAAATATAGCAAAGGCTAATGAAATTAAAATAATAAGTAAAGAAGTAGCACAAAAATTTTATCATATAGAAGGTAATAATCAGACAGGATATTATTATGAATTTAATAATAATATAGATGAAATCGTAGATGAATTAATAAATGATGGAAATAATAAACATGGTGAATTTGTTTTTGATAATACAGAAGAAGATAGACAATTAATAAAGAAAATGTTAAAAGCTGAAGTAGTAACATATTTACCAGATTTAGGAGGAGCACCAAATCTAGAAAATGACGGGCAAGCGATTACTGGTGTAGACGATTTGTTAAAATCAATGACTGTGGAACAAAAAGTAAGACAAATGATAATAGCGATAGAAGAATATGCAGGCACCAAAGACTCTATAGAAATACCACAAGTTGGAGGATATGTATTCAATGGAACAGGAGAAGGCGTAACTCCTTTAATAAATGAGAATAAAGCTAAATATAACAATAGTTCACCAGATACGATAACACCTTTCTATTCAGCAGATGATGAGGGTGGTAAAGTAAATAGATTTTTAAGTGGATATCCTATGCAAAGAGATTATACTGGAGGATTAGGTAGTGGTGTAACTCAATTAGATTCAGAAAAATTAAAAGCAGATTATGCAAAGAAAGTACCAGAACTAAAAGAAGCAGGAGTAAACCTATTATTAGCTCCAGTAGCAGATGTAAGTACAGATGAAAGTGAAGCAATAGGAGCATATGGAAGAAGTTTTGGACCGAATGAAGATGTAGTTAAAGAAGCTATAAAGTTGGCAGTTACAACATTAAAAGATAATCAAATGGCATCAACATTAAAACATTATCCAGGTTATGGTTCAATAGATAAAAACCCACATGAGCAGGCAGCAGAAGGTGAAAAAATAACAGGGCCGTTTGTAGAAGGATATAAAGCAAGTGAGGGAACTTCAGCAGTTATGGTAGGACATTTCAGTTATGAAGGAGAAGGAGTTCCAGCAACACTATCTAGGAAAGTACTAGATGGTTTAAGACAAGAAATGGGAAATGATGTTTTAACAATTACTGATAGTATGAACATGGGATCAGTTGCATTAAATGGAATGGATGCCAAGAGAAGGTTTGTAGAAGCAGTAGACGCTGGAATGGATATGGTTATGCCAGAAGAAACACAAGTAGAAGATGCAGTAAATGGAATAATGGAAGCCATACAAGATAAAGATCAAGCAACAGGATCAACGACAAATAGTAGCCCTTCAGCAACAAATGTAGATTTAACAATGGGTGATGGAAAATTATATATGAAGCAAATCGATGACGCCGTAAGAAGAATACTTAATTTCAAAGAAAAGAATGGAATTTTAGACTTTTCAAACATGTCAGGTGGCGCAGGAGGAACAGCCGTAGGTGATGCAGGCGGTCAAGACGGATATGCTATTTATCCAATACCAACATATAACACACCAGAGCTTCGTGGACAAAATATTAACCAAGTTTGGGGACATTACTCTTATGGAGGATCACATGGTGGTACAGATATAAATTATTTGGGATTAGATTTATATCCGTTCCCAGAATTATATTGTGCTTTTCCAGGAACAGTTACAGAGGCTGGTTTCAAAGAAGGTAATGGATTAGGATGTCATGTAACTATAAAAGCTGATGGTACATACAATGGTACCGAAGTTTATTTCTCTTATGGACACATGTCAAGAGCATGCGTTACAGAGGGCCAGCATGTCCAAGATGGTGATTTCATCGGATATGGTGGTACAACAGGGCGCTCGGATGGGCCGCACTTACATTATGAGATAAATGAAGGACATATAGGAAACCAAGTAGATCCGTACGAGTATTTCCCGCCCGGATATGTAGGTAGCAGTTCATATGGCGCTACATCTACAGGAAAAAAACAAATTAAAGATGCTAGTGGAAATCCGATAAAAATAACAGGACAATATAGAAAACCTGCTTCAAATGATCAGTTAGTAAACTCAGAGAATTCGCAAGATTATGGTGGATTAGAAAGATTAAATCCAGGTGTACAGTGGGTACAGCCGATAGGTGGATCATCGGGAACAACAACAGCAACAACTAGCGGGGGAGCGTCGACAACAGCTACTGTAGGGGCAGGAAGCTGGGAATGGCCGATAGAAGGGATGACAGACCCACATGAACGTAGAGAAATGATAACAAGTAATTTTGGACTTCGTGATGCTCCAACTGCAGGGGCCTCTTCGAACCACCCAGCGATAGATATAGGTGTATCAGATGGAACACACGTAATTGCAGCAGGAGGTGGAACGGAAGTTTCTGCTGAAGAT
>CANQPF010000038.1 GCA_947625665.1 uncultured Clostridia bacterium
ATCAAACAGAAATCACCGGGGAGAAATTTCATATTTGAATCATATTCTACATAATGCTTATCTATTTTATTACAAAAATAAGAAAAAGTCAAGAAAATAAGCGAAATTTTCTAAAACTATTGATAAAAAAAGTAATTAATTTTATAATAAATAAGTACAATTAAATATAAGTACATAGAGGAGAGTGGTTAAATGGCAGAAAAAGTAAAGAAACGAAATAAAGAAGTAAAAGAAGGTTTTATGCAAGGTGTAATGACTATAATGTTTTCACAAATATTAATAAAAATATTAGGATTAGTTTATACAATATATTTGACCAATAGAGAAGGATTTGGAGATATAGGAAATGGAATAACAGCAGGAGCATATCAAATATATGCATTGTTGTTAACAATTTCCTCAATAGGTGTACCAAATGCGATTTCTAAACTAGTATCAGAAAGAATAGCAGTAGGGGATCATAAAGGTGCAAATAGAATTTTTAAAATAGCTTTTGCAACATTTGCTTTAATAGGATTAATAGGAAGTTTAATGTTATTCTTTGGTGCACATGCAATAGCAAATCAATGGTTACAAGTTCCAGAAGCAGAAATGACTTTGGTAGCACTGTCACCAGCAGTATTTTTTGTAGCAATAGCTTCTGTTATGAGAGGATACTTTAATGGAAGGCAGACTCTAACAGTAACAGCAAGATCTCAAACTTTAGAACAAGTATTTAAAACATTATTAACAATAATCATTGTGGAAATTATTGCTATTATTTCAAATTTATCGACGGAATGGATGGCAGCAGGAGCAAATTTAGCAACGGCTTTGTCAACATTTTTAGGTTTTGGATATCTATACTTATATTATAAATCAATAAGAAAAGATGTAGCTAAAGAAATAAAAAGTTCAACAAATTATAAATACGAAAGAGTAAAAGAAATAGTAAAAAAAATATTATTGGTTTCAATACCAATTGCATTAACTGCAATAATGTCATCATTAAATAAAAACATAGATTCATTTACTGTTGTTAGATGTTTAAAACAGACTGGAATGACAGAAACAGAAGCTACAGCGCAATATGGAATTTTAGGTTGGAAAGTGGATACATTAACAAGTTTACCTTTGTCAATTAACGTAGCTTTTGCTACAGCACTAGTTCCAGCAATATCAGCGGCTAAAGCGAAAAAAGACAAGAAGACAATACAAAAAAGAACATCATTTTCATTACTCACATCAATGCTTATAGGATTGCCATGTACTGTAGGGATGATGGTATTTGCACAACCAATATTAACTTTATTATTTCCAAATGCAAATGAAGGAGCATTAGTATTACAAATAAGTGCTCTGACGATAATATTTACCATACTTGATCAGACTATTAATGGAGTTTTGCAGGGATATGGCAAGCTAAAAACGCCTACGATAGCACTAGGAATAGGAGTAATAGCTAAATTAATTTTAAATTTAATTTTAATTCCAATACCAAGCATAGGAATAAACGGAGCAGCAATAGCTTCTGTAGTATGCCACGGACTTGCATTTGCAATTTCAATAATTGCAGTAATGAGATGTATTAAATTAAATTTGACATTTACAAAATTTATCTTAAAACCACTTATTGCAACAGCTATAATGGGAATCTGTTCATATTTTATTTATTCTATATTAATTGGTATAATTACAGGAAGTATGGCTACAATAATATCAATAGTAATCGCTGTAATACTTTATGTAATAGCAGTTATAGTATTAAAGATCTTTACAAAAGAGGAATTATATATGATACCGTATGGAACAAAAATATGTAAAATATTGGAAAAAATTAAAATTTATTAAAAAAATTCCCAAAAAAAGAAGGATTTTAGCAAAAAAAGGAGAATACTATTAATGTAGATGTATAAATTTGTAATATATCTACAAACGTTAGATCTATAGGAGGTAGTTTAAATGAACAAAGCTGAATTAATCGCAGCAATAGCTGCAGAAACAGGAGACACAAAAAAAGCAGCTGAAGCATCAGTAAACGCTTTTGTTGATGTTGTAACAAAATCTTTAGTAAAAGGTGAAAAAGTTCAATTAGTTGGATTTGGATCTTTCGAAGTAAGAAAAAGAGCAGCTAGAAAAGGTAGAAACCCACAAACTAAAGAAGAAATCAAAATACCTGCATCAAAAGCTCCAGTTTTCAAAGCTGGTAAAGCATTAAAAGATTTAGTAAACAAAAAATAAGAAAAATGAAAGAGAACATATAAATATTATGAATTCATAAGTAGAGATCTTTTTTAAGATCTCTTTTTTATATGTTTATGCTTAGAATAGAAAAAGTTATTAGAACAATCAAAGATTGTTGAGAGAGACTAAAAAAACTTTTTGAATTTAACAATAAAAAAGCATATTTCAACTTAGTTGAAATATGCTTTTCTATATTGGTAGCGAAGGAGAGGATCGAACTCACGACCTTTCGGGTATGAACCGAACGCTCTAGCCAGCTGAGCTACTTCGCCATATCTAAACGATATTTATTATACTTGTAGTTTACCAATTTGTCAAGAATAAAATACAAGAAAATTAAATTTCTTGTATTTTATTTATTATATGTTCAATTTCTTTCATGTTCTTGGTTGCGATTTAAATTATTAATGTCTTTAGTTGGTTCGTGTTGAGTTATTATTTTTTGTTGGTCTTCTACTTTTATTTTATTTGTATATTTTTCATTTTTGTCATTACTATTAGACATTCCACTAACTGTAGCGTTGTTACATGCTTTAGCTGTTGCTAATAATTCTTGTTTACTTTTTTCATCTATTTCTGAATTTTCTAAAAGATTTTTCAAATCTTCATCACTTTCTAATTCTGAAGATTCTTTAAAGATATTATTTAAAGCAAACCAGATATTGCTAAATAAAGCACGTGCACCTCGCTCTTCTTTTATATTAGTTGTTTTTGTTGTATTTTTACTCATTCTTTTACTTAAACTCTTTTAATAAGTGTTTAAGTTTTCACCTCTTTCTTTTTATTTTAAAGTAATATAAGTATTATATCATATTTTTTCTGAAAAATCAAGTACATTGCCCTATTCCTCATTTTCTAATTTTTCTATTTCATCTAATTCTCTTTCTCTTATAAAAAATTCTCTAATTACATTTGCAATTCTTTTTGATGCTAATTTTAAATTTTGTCTATAGTCTATTAAATTTTTTCCATTACTAGAATTTGATATACTTTTAATTATTATAAACGGTATATTATTCAATTTACATACTTGAGCTATAGCTGCTCCTTCCATGTCTGCACAATCAGCCCTAAACTTTGCTGAAATTTTATTTTGCATAGCAATTTCTGTTACAAAAATATCTCCTGTAGCAACAATTCCTGTCTTTATATTATATAATCTTTTTTCAGAGTTCCCAAGAGCTTTTTCGAATGAATTAACAAGATCAAAATCACTATCTACTTCATTTCCTATTTGTGGTATAAAACCCTTGCTGTGACCAAATGCAGTTATATCAAAATCATGTTGTACAACAGTTTTTCCTATTACTATATCTCCTATATTTAAATCAAATGTAAGTGAGCATGATATTCCAACATTAATAATGTATTCAATGTCAAAGTTATCTAGAAGAAGTTGTGTCATTCGTGCTACATTAACTTTTCCAACCCCACTTAATGCTATAATGCAATCTTTAGTTTGGATTTTTCCTATCAATACTTCTGTTCCATTAATTGTTTGTATTTCTGCTTCTTCATCTAGTATTTTTCTTATAGCTTCATATTCATCATTTTCAGCAGTAATAATTCCTATATATTTCATATTGCCCACCTCCTTTTATAAGTACATTATATATTATTTTATTATCCTTTACAATAAATTCAGTAAGTTTTTTTGATTTTTTAATCAAACGAAATTTTATAAGTATAATATTTGACAAAACTGAAAAAAATATGTATACTGTAACTTGTAATTTTATAGATATTGAGGGGTTTTTAATGGAAGAAAATATATATAGAACACATAATTGTAATGAAATAAGTTTAGATGATGTAGGAAAGAAAGTTAGAATATCTGGATTTGTCCAAACTATACGTGATTTAGGTGGACTTGTTTTTTTAGATATTCGTGATATGTATGGAATTACTCAAGTAGTAACTTCAGGTAAACCAGAAGATGTTGACTTTGCTTCTCATATTCCTGTTGAATCAACTGTTTCAGTTTATGGTACTGTTCGTAAAAGAGATGAGGAGACAGTCAACCCTAAGTTAAAGACAGGACTTGTTGAGATTAGAATTGAAGAAATTAAGATTTTAAGTAAGAGAACTAAAAATCTACCTTTTGAAGTAAATAGTAATCAAGATGTTCGTGAAGACTTAAGACTTAAATATAGATTTTTAGATTTAAGAAGTGATAGATTAAAAAATAATTTGATATTAAGAGCAAAAGTTTTTCAATATCTAAGAGAGCAAATGATTGAACAGAACTTTTTAGAAGTCCATACTCCTATATTAACTAGCTCTTCACCAGAGGGAGCAAGAGATTACTTAGTGCCTAGTAGATTACACCCTGGTAAATTTTATGCTTTACCTCAAGCACCTCAACAATTTAAACAATTATTAATGGTTTCTGGAATAGATAAATATTTTCAATTAGCTCCTTGTTTTAGAGATGAAGATTCTAGAGCAGATAGAACTCCTGGTGAGTTTTATCAATTAGATGTTGAAATGGCTTATGCTACTCAAGAAGATGTTTTTAATGCTATTGAGCCAGTTATGTACAATACTTTTAAAAAGTTCTCAAACAAAAAAATAGCAAAATATCCATTTCCTAGAATTTCATATAAAGAGGCTATGTTAAAATATGGTACAGATAAGCCAGACTTAAGAAACCCACTTGTTATTGTTGATGTAACAGATGTATTTGAAGAAAAATGTAGCTTAAATGCATTCAAAGATAAAATTGTCAGAATTATTTCAACTCACGATGTTAAAGATCAACCGAGAAGTTTTTTTGATGGAATGACAGATTATGCAATTAAAGAATTAAAAGCTAAAGGTTTAGCGTGGTTACGTATTTTAGATGATGGAACTCTACAAGGTCCTATAGCTAAATTTATACCTGACGATGCAAAAGATATTATGCTTGAAAGAACAAATTCTAAACCAGGTGATTGTTTATTCTTTATAGCTGAGGTTCCAGGAGTTGTTGAAACTTTAGCAGGTGAAATTAGAGCTGAACTTGGAAGAAGACTAAAATTAATAGATGAAAATATTTTTGAATTTTGTTGGATTGTTGATTTTCCAATGTTTGAGTTAGATGATAACGGAGAAGTTTCTTTTAGTCATAATCCATTTTCTATGCCACAAGGTGGTTTAGAAGCACTAGATAACAAAAATCCATTAGAAATTTTAGCTTATCAGTATGATATAGTTTGTAATGGTATTGAGCTTTCTTCTGGAGCTGTTCGTAATCATGATATTGATATAATGCTAAAAGCATTTCAAATGGCTGGATATACTGAAGAAGAAGTAAAAACAAAATTTGGAGCTTTATATAATGCATTTCAATATGGTGCTCCACCTCATGCTGGTGTTGCTCCTGGAATTGATAGAATGCTTATGTTATTAACAGATTCATCTTCAATACGTGATGTAATGGCATTTCCATTGAATAGCAAAGCTGAAGATTTGATGATGGGTTCTCCATCTGCTGTTAAAAGTGCTCAATTACGTGATGTGCACATAAAATTAGATATTAAGAAATAAAAAATTATTGTTATTAATAATATAACAAAGACACGTTTACATTAAAATTGGAAACGTGTCTTAATTTATTTATTAAAATTTTATCTATTCAACTGTCACTGATTTAGCTAAGTTTCTTGGTTTATCAACATCTAAACCTTTTTCTTTTGAAACATAATAAGCAAATAATTGTAAAGGTATAACTGCTATAACAGGAGAGATAAATGTATTTGTTTCAGGTATATCAAGAACTACATCAAAAGAACTTGTATCAAAATCCTGATTTGTAATTATCAAAGTTTTAGCTCCACGAGTTATAACTTCTTGAATATTGCTAACAGATTTTTTAACTAAATCTTTGTCTGTTAGAACAGATATTACAGTAATTCCTTTTTCTATTAAAGCTATTGTACCATGTTTTAATTCTCCAGAAGGGTAACTTTCTGAATGAATATAAGAGATTTCTTTTAGTTTTAAACAACCTTCTCTTGCGATAGCTTCATCAATACCCCTTCCTAAGTAGAAAACATCTTTTTCTTGATAAACTTTTCTAGCAAAGTCGCGTAATCCTTCTGAAATTTTTAAAGTCTTTTCAATTTTTTCTGGTAATTCTAATATATCTTTTTTCAATGAGTCTAAATAAGTTTGATTATTATTTTCTAAAACTTCTGACATATATATAGCAAGAACATTTAATAATACAACTTGTGATGTATAAGCTTTTGTAGAAGCAACTGCTATTTCTGGTCCTGCATGGGTATAAATTGAAAGATCAGCTTCTCTTGTAATTGAGCTTCCAATAACATTAGAAATTGAAAGTGTCTTTGCACCTTTTTCTTTAGAAAGTTTAAGAGCAGCAATTGTATCAGCAGTTTCTCCAGATTGAGATATAAAGATACAAAGTGTCTTTTCATCAACTAAAGGATCACGGTAACGGAATTCAGAAGCAACATCAACTTCAGTTGGTATTTTACACAATTTTTCTATTACATTTTTACCTGCTAATCCAGCATGCATTGCTGTACCACAAGCTACTATATAAATTCTATTTAAACTCTCTAAATATTCCTTTGTGAAGTTCAATTCATCGAAAGAAGTCTTTTGACCATCTTGGAATCTAGAACCAACAGTTTCTCTGGCAGATGTAGCTTGTTCATAGATTTCTTTTAACATGTAATCTTCATAGCCATTTTTTTCAGCTCCGATAGCATCCCATTCTATTGATTTTAATTCTTTTTCTATAGGATTTAATTCTTTATCATAGAATTTTGCATTATCTCTAGAAAGAACTACAAATTCATAGTCATTTAATAAATAGAAAGTCCTTGTAAATGAAAGTATAGCTGGTATATCAGAAGAAAGATAATTTTCTCCATCAGCTTTTCCTATAACAAGAGGGCTATCTTTTCTAACAACTATCATATTATCTGGAAAATCTTTGCTTATAACTTCTATTGCAAAACTTCCCTTTAAATCAAGACAAGCATTACGAACAGCTTTTAAAAAGCGATCAATTCCATCTACATCTTTTATTTTTGTATAATAAAAATGAATTAAATTTGGTATAGTTTCTGTATCTGTATCTGAATAGAAAGTGTACCCATTTGATTTTAATTTACTTCTTAAAGTTTCATAATTTTCAATAATTCCATTATGAACAACACTAAAAGTTTTGCTATTATCCATATGAGGATGTGAATTTTCTTTAGAAGGTTTTCCATGAGTAGCCCATCTTGTATGAGCAATTCCAATTGTTCCTTCTAAGTCATCAATCCCTGGTATAGTTGATAAATTTTTAACACGACCCATATCTTTCATTAAAGATAATTCGTCTTTCTCAATTGTTGATATTCCTGCAGAGTCATAACCTCTGTACTCTAATCTTGTAAGTCCATTGATAAGAATAGGACTAGCTTTTTTTGTTCCTATGTAACCTACTATTCCACACATAGTATTTCCTCCTTCAAAATTATTATATTGTGAATCTACATAAAAAATTCGCAACATATTAAAAATTAACAAATTAAAAAATTTTTGTTAATTATTTTGAAATCGAAAACAACATTAATAAAACTTAGTGTATTAAATTTTGTTATAGCATCACTGCTAGTTTTTTTATTAATACTAATGACCTAAGCAAGCCACTAAAGCATCCGCCGAATATTTCGATAACTTTAGACCTCGTCAACAGAAATGAATCTGTCCAGGCGCTAAATTAAATTACTAATAACTCCTTTCTTTAAATAAATCTTAATATTGTTTTTCAATTTACTAACATTATATTATACCAAAAATCAAAATGTGTAAAGACAAAAAAGAAAAAATATGCTATACTTAAGTTGACTGTTAAGGAAAAAAGACTTGTAAAAGTACAATTTTAAAGCATGAAAACTTTTAAAATTTTATGTTGTCTTACTAAAAAATCAAGCACTGGAGGTTAAAATGTTTGATATTGAAGAAGAACTAAAAAAGTTGCCTTCAAAGCCAGGTGTATATATTATGCACGATAAAGATGATAAAATTATCTATGTTGGCAAAGCAATTTCTTTAAGAAATAGAGTTAGGCAATATTTTAGAAAAAATAATAAAACTGAAAGAATAAAAAGAATGGTTAGTTTAATTGACCATTTTGAATATATTGTAGTTGATAATGAGGCAGAGGCATTAATTTTGGAATGCAATTTGATAAAAAAACATAGACCAAAATTTAATGTCTTATTAAAGGATGACAAAACATATCCATATATAAAAATTGACAAAAGGACTGACTATCCAAATATATACATTACTAGGAGATTGGTTAATGATGGCTCAAAATATTTTGGACCCTATGCTAATCCAGGAGCGGCAAAAGAAATGGTAGACTTTATAAAGCAGAAATATAAAATACGTCAATGTAAGAATTTAAAAGAACGTGCTCGTCCATGTTTGAATTTCCATATAAATAAATGCTTAGCACCATGTATGGGAAATGTAGACAAAGAAGAATATAGTAAGCAGATTAATGAAATTGAAGATTTATTAGAAGGAAAAACAGATAAAATTATAAAACAATTAAAAATTGAAATGGAAGAGGCTTCAAAAGACTTCAAATTTGAAAAAGCAGCAGAGCTTAGAGATAGAATTCAAGCAATCGATAGAGTTTCAACTAAGCAAAAAGTTTCAAATATTTCTGAAAATAGTATTGATGTAATAGGAATTGCTAAATCTGAATTAGAAGTTTGTATAGAAATATTTTTTGTTAGAGGAAGTAAGATGATAGGAAGAGAACATTATTTCTATCATGAATTAGGAGACATGGAAGATAGGGAAATACTATCAGGATTTATTAAACAATACTATATGGACAATCCAAATATTCCAAGAAAAATAATGATAAGAGAAGAAATAGAAGATAAAGAAACTATAGAAAATTGGTTATCCACAGAACTTGGAAAGAAAGTGGAATTACAAAGTCCAAAAAAAGGTGGAAAATTACGATTTGTGGAAATGGCAGAACGAAATGCAAAGGTTACTTTAGAAAATAAAGAAAAAGATAAATCAGAAGTTTTAATGGAATTGAAAAAAGTTTTAGAATTAGAAAAATTGCCAAGGAAAATAGAAACTTATGATATTTCGAATATATCAGGAGAGTTTATGGTTGCAGCAATGTGTGTTATGCAAGATGGAGTTATAAAAAAGAATTTGTCAAGAAGATTTAAAATAAAAACAGTATATGGACAAGATGATCCTAAATGTATGGAAGAAGTAATCACAAGGAGATTAAAACATTCACTTGAAAATCCAAATGGTGGGTTTGGAGATTTACCAGATGCTATATTTGCAGATGGAGGAATTACACAAATACATGCGACTCAAAATGCAATAAATAAATATAATTTAGACATACCAGTTTTTGGTATGGTTAAGAATGATAAACATCAAACTAGAGCACTAATGAATGATAAAAGAGAAGAATTAGAAATATCAGAAAACTTAAAAAATCTGATAACAAGATTTCAAGATACAGTACATGATACTGCTATAACATATCATCGTAAATTGCGTGATAAAGAAGTTAGAAAATCAGAACTCGACGAGATTCAGGGAATAGGTGAGGTAAAAAAGATGGCACTTCTTAAAGAGTTTGGAAGTGTTGAGAAAGTAAAAAAAGCATCAATTGAAGAATTGATGAATGTTAAAGGTATAACAGAAAAATTGGCTAGAGAGATTCTAGAAAAATTAAATAATTGAAAATAAAGTTATCAAAAACTTTGTTTAATGTGCAAAAAAATCCGGGGAAAATTTCAACCCCGGGTTTTAAGCCATTTATTCGTCATAATCATTATCTAAAATCCAAGAACTTAATAGGTAAAAGATTATAAAACAAATTACTGAAGCCGCAACGTATATAACCATATTAGAGGATTGAATGGATTGGGTTTGTTGGAACAATATAGTCCAATTAGTCAAAATTGCTTGGAAAATTGATATAACCCAGCTTCCAGCAAAAAAGAAAATTGTAAAAGCAAAACAAGCAATTGAAATTTTTTGCCAGCGAGCTAAATGTACTAAATGTCCTAAAAAATAACCCATACTACCAAATACAAAGCTTATAGCAATGTAAATAAGTTGATTGCCATTCTGAATAGTTTTAGTTTGTTCTAAAAGCATGCCATAACTGTTAAAAAATGCTTGAAGTAGGGATATAACCCAACTTAAAACAAAAACAAAAATTAAAGAGCTAACTAAAGATACTAAGATCCTCTTCCGGTTAGAACGAATACTGTCTAGTAAATTGCTGAACATAATTAATTCTCCTTTATTATAATTATAAATTTAATTTTGCCATACCTCTTAATGTTAAATAGGAGATAATGGCTTTTTTTAAAAGTTCTCTTATGAGAAACTACACTTATATTATAGCATAAAAAAGCCAAAAATTCAACTTTTTAATACATTTAGGAATACTCAAAAGCATTATTGAATATACTAGAAAGACAATAAACGAAAAAGTATAAATAAATATGTTAAAGCATTAAATGAAGGGCTTTTTCGAAAAAACAATAGTTAAAAAGGGGGAAAAGTATATGTATACTAATGAAGAAGGAATAGAAAGTGAGAAAGTAGGAAATGAAAGTTTAAAAGAAATAAAGATATGGAAAAACAAAATAATTAACAAAATAGCTAAATTATTAAAAAATAATAAGTTTGTAATGGCAACATTGAGTGCATTTATATTATTTTCTTTAGTAAATGCTATGATGATTTGCACATTTTTTCAAATAATGGTAAAATTAGGCAGGTAATAAATATAAAGAAGAGGAAAAAAATGAAAGTTGCAAAAAATTGGAAAGAATATAAAATATTAGATATGGCAAATGGACAAAAGTTAGAAAGATGGGGAAATGTAGTTTTATCAAGACCTGACCCACAAATAATTTGGAAAGAAAAAACTTTCCCCAAAAAGTGGAATGAAATAAATGCTACATATCATAGAAGTAAATCAGGAGGAGGAGCCTGGGAATTTAATAAAAAGATGCCAAAGCAATGGCAGGTGCATTATAAGAATTTAACATTTAATATAAAACCAATGGGGTTTAAGCATACAGGATTATTTCCAGAACAAGCAGTTAATTGGGATTGGATGATAAATAAAATAAAAGAAGAATGTAAGAATAGAGAGATAAAAGTTCTTAATTTATTTGCATATACAGGAGGTGCAACAGTTGCATGTTTATCAGCTGGTGCATCTGTTTGTCATGTAGATAGCTCAAAAGGAATGACATCTTGGGCAAAAGAGAATGTCATATCATCAGGGCTTGAAAAAAGACCAGTTAGATATATAGTTGATGATGTTGTTAAATTTGTTAATAGAGAAATAAGGAGAGGAAATGAATATGATGCAATCATAATGGATCCACCTTCATATGGAAGAGGAGCAAAGGGCGAAATATGGCAATTTGAAAATAATATATATGATTTAATAGAATTGTGTACAAAAGTACTTTCCAAAAATCCTATATTCTTTTTAGTGAATTCATATACAACAGGTATTTCTTCAACAGTATTGGCAAATATGTTAGAAATGACGGTAGCAAAAAAATATAAGGGAATAATAGAAGCAGGGGAGATAGGCCTACCAATGGAAAATTCAAAACTTATATTACCTTGTGGAATATATGGTAGATGGGAGAAAAAATGGAACAATTAAAAGTAATATATGAAGATAATCAAATAATAGTAGTAGAAAAAAAACCCAATATACCTTCTCAAGAAGATAAAACAGGCGATTTAGATATGTTAACTATTGTTAAGCAATATATTAAAGAAAAATATAATAAGCCGGGAGAGGTATATTTAGGATTAGTTCATAGATTAGACAGACCAGTAGGTGGAATTATGGTGTTCGCTAGAACATCAAAAGCAGCATCAAGATTAAGTAATACAATTAGAGAAAATAAGATGAAAAAAACTTATTTAGCAGTTGTTGACGGTATTTTTGAAGAAGACACAGGAATTCTCGAAGATTATTTATATAAAGATGAAAGACATAATATAAGTAAAGTTGTGGATTCTAAAAAGAAAAATGCTAAATTAGCAAAGCTAGATTATAAAGTATTAAAAGTAAGTGAAAAAAATAAGTTGACACTAGTCGAAATTAATTTACATACAGGTAGACATCACCAAATCAGAGTTCAATTTGCGAATGCAGGTCATGGATTATTTGGAGATCAAAAATATGGAACAAGAGGGAAAGGGAAACAAATAGCTCTGTGGGCATATAAGTTAAAAATAATACATCCTGTAAAAAAAGAAGAAATGACTTTTGAAGACGAACCTGATTGGAATAATCCAGGATGGGGAAATTTTATAGATTAAAAATGAATCGTACTTATTTGTCAGAAGTACGATTCATTTTATCATTTTCATCTCCAAATAATAATTCTAGAATTTTAGGATAAATATTTGAAGCATTTGAATTCCAATTTTCAACAATATTTTTAGCTCGCTCTCTAGAGCCTGCATAAGTTTTTACCTCAAAAATAGTTTCATTGTTTTCGACAATTTTACATTTTATGGTATAATTATTTTCGCTTTTTGGTATAAATTCTGCAATAACAGAAGATTCTTCTTCTATTGAAGAAAGTTCTTTTTTTAATAAATTATCTGCTTTTAATTTTACAATTCCAGGTAACAAATCTTGAGTAAGAGGTAATGAGTCTTTTCCTTTAGAAGTTATCATAAGCAATTGTTCATCATCTTTAGTATATTCTCCTACTAACTTTGAATTAATTAAATCAGTTAAATACTGTTTAAAGTAAAAGTAATTAACATTATTTATAGAAGAGATAATTTTAAAGAGTCCACTTTCAGTAATATTATCTTCTATTTGATCTAATATATACAATATTAATACTTTATTTTCAGCCAAAGTAGCAGTACTATCATTTTTATTAGTCATTAATACCACTCCTAACTTTGTGTTGTTTTTTGAATTATATCATAAGTAACTATAAATGTAAACTGATAAAAATAAAAGAGAAGAGAGCATAATATGACTCTCTTCTCAAATTAATTGGAATCAAAACCTGCTACTTATACACGTTCAGTAGAGTTTTGTATAAGTTCAACTACTATTTGGCAGAATGAATCCATAACGTCAACTATATCATCATGGTTTTCAAACCACCATATAGTTTTAAAATGTAGAAGTGATTCTGATGTCAGATATTTAGAAGCATTAAGTAAAGCTTCAGTTTTTGGAGTTCCAGCGTATATTTGTAATCCGGTATAAACAGCGGTAAGAATACGAGTATCCTCCACATCTAACATAGAAAAGAACGAAGCAATATATTTATTGTCTATATTGCCAAGTAATTGCAGTAGGTTTTCTGAGTTTATCATTATTAGTCCCTCCTTTTGACCTGTTGTAAAAACGAAAATGTAAAGGGTCATGATAAAATATATGACTCCAACATTGGGCAGTGCCACGATATTTCGTGGCGATTCTAAACAGTAATTACTTTCTTTTGTCTAAAAAAATTATACCATAAAATGTAAATAAATTCAAGAACAATAAAAATATATAAAAAAATCTTCTAAAGCTATTGACATAAAAGACAATACAATGTATAATATTTAAGCATGAGTTTTGCGTTGAAGCCAAATGTGGCTACATCCTTACGGAAATTAAGGGTGGAGGGAACTTTGGTGGAGTATGTCATGGCAAAGACCAGGCGGTAAGAATAAAATGTAATTAGTTATACT
>CANQPF010000039.1 GCA_947625665.1 uncultured Clostridia bacterium
AGCAGGAGGTGGAACGGTAGTTTCTGCTGGAGATGCGGGTGGATACGGAATCCAAGTAGTAATTGACCATGGTACTGTAAATGGACACCACGTACAAACTTGTTATTCACACTTAAGTGGGTTTCATGTAAATGTGGGCGATACTGTTCAAAAAGGACAATATATTGCAGATTCTGGACATTCACGGAATAGGTACAGGTCCTCACTTAGATTTTAAATTTTTGGTGGATGATGAGCCATCTGATCCGACAAAAAAATATACACCAGATCAGCTTGAGGGTGCTGAGCCTGATGAATTTGCCGGAGGTGCTCCAGGTGGTAGTTCGGGTAACAGTAACCAACAACGACAATATGGAGAAAATCAATTTCAAGGAACCGTAAAAATAAGAAGAGTAGCACCAGATAAGCAATTAGGAAGTGCAGATCAATCAGTAGCAACAGGAAATACTACGGCAATAGGCGGAGAAGATATTACTAAAATTGGAGATGAAACTCTAAAAGAAAAATATATAAAAACTTGGCAACAAGGTACAACCGTATACTTAAATGCAGAAACGAGACTTTATACATATAAAAATAGAGATCCTGACAAAGAAGATTTGAAAATTCCACGTACAATAAAAGAAAATGGACAGGACGTACTAGTTTTAAAAGGTGCAGAAGCAACTTACACAGGAAACTATAAAGTTCAGCAACAGTATTTTTCAGTACAGAAAGAAAAAATATATGTCGAAATTCAATATGAAGGAAAAACAGGATATGTACCAGCTTCGACGATAGACATAAAAAGAAGTGTCAACCTAGTTCCAACTAATCCATCAGCAGCAGACGAAGTTGATGATGAAAACAATAGTAACAATGATAATAACCAAAACAGCCAAAATAATAATAACGAAAATAAAGGAATTTTAGATTCTATTAAAGATTTCTTACATATTTCAAAAGCAACAGAACCTTCTGTTGATGAAGCAAATAAAGAGACAACAAGTGTAGCAAAAACTAGTACAGAATTTTATAGTGCAAATATTGAGCATGCTTTAGCAGGTTTAGATGGTGTATTAATGATAGGTGATTCAATAACAAAAGCAATGCAAGATTATAAATCAGGAGGAGATTCAAATTGTACATATAAAGCAAATGATGGCTGGACAGCTCAAAAATGGCTAGACAACTTTAGTGAACTTCAAGGAGTTGACGGCGTTAAGGCTATTAATATAATGTTAGGAGCAAATGACTGCTTAGATAACCCAGAAGGAAGCTTAGCATCTTTAAAACAATTAGTTGAAAAATTACATGGAGAATATAAAGATGCTGTAATATATGTAGATAAATGTTTGCCTATGAATGGCGGAGGACAAGATGCATGGAATACTTATAATTCCAATATCGGTAGTATGGGATTAGATTATGTAATAGCTGTTGATGTATCTGAAAATGTGGAATATGAACAAGACGGTGTTCATCCAACACAAAATGGTTCAAAAACATTATTTGGAAATATTCAAAAACAGATTGAAGCAAACGGAATGGGAGATTCTTCAGATGATGATTCAATCTTTAATGGATTTAAGTGGAAAAGCTTTAAAGTAGCACTATCAGTAGGTGGATCAGAAGGAAATGAGGAAGAAGTAATAACATCAAGTAAAATAGTAGAAAAAACAAAAGAATTAATAGAAGAAGATTATAAAAATGTAAAAATAGAATTAACAGGAAATTCATACGATAAAAAAAGTAAGAAAACAACAATAATAAGCGAAGAAGAAAGAAAACAAAATGCAAGAGAAAGTGGAGCAGCGGCAGCAGTAGAAGTTAGACTAAATCCAGAAACAGGTGTTGACTCAATTTACCGTGAAAATGATGGATACAGTATGGAACTTGCAGGATATTTAGCGGATTATGTAACAACTGAATTAGGAACAGAAAATAAACAAGCAGGATCAGATGTAGAAAAACTAGGCTCAGAATCACCAGCACTAAACAATTATGCAAATACAAGAACAGCATCATCAATAGTAAGAACAGAAGGAGGATTAGTGCAAAATAATGAAGGAATAGAAAAGTGTGCAAGAGGTATAGAAGAAGCGATAATAAAATATTTAAAATCTGACCATGCTAATGCACGAGCATCAGTAATTAGAGAAGAAACGAAAACAGATAGTATAAAATCAAAAATAATTAGTTTAACTTATGTTCCTTATGATGAATTTGAGAAAATAAAAACTTCTGCAAAAGGAAATAATATAGCTTCAGAACCATTTAACAAATTTACACTTGATCAAGATGGTAATATAATAACGACATCTTGGAATTATTCAGGATCAATGCAAGTAAAACAAAATTCACCAATAAATATAAAAACAACATTTGCTAAATATTCGACACCGTATGAATATATGTTGATATTCTATATATTGATGGATCATAGAGGATTTACAAATGATCTGGCAGATGAAATAATAAATAATTCAGAATTTGTTATAACATTGCAGGATAATGTAAGTACAAGGCAAGTAAATAATGCAAAAGGTACTGATACTGTTACAACAGCACTAGATGTAACGTATGCAAGAACATGGTTTGTAGAAATTTTTAAAGAAAGTAGCTTTAGTTCTGTGGCATTGCAATTACAAGATATGGAGCAAGTATCTACACCGGTTAAAGGTGTTGCAACATATACCGAAGCACAAGATGAAAATGGAAATATAACGAAAACATTAGATTGTAAATATGACTTAGGAGAAGGAGTAACTAGAGATCGATTGGATATATTTGCAAGGTTATTCCAAGATAATGACCTGAATGCTAGGCTACAGCCGATGTGGTTAGTTGATTTTGTTGAAGCAGAAGAGGCGGCGGCTAAAATGGGAGATCTGACTAGATATATGATCTATGCGATTACAAATATGTATTTAGGTATAGATTTTATAGAATTTTCAGAAATATATAAATTAGACCATTTTGATAATGTTAGTTATATGATCGGTGGGCTAGGCGGTTTTATACAGGGTTCTACCTTACAAGAGACTGTTTGGTTTACATTAATTAGTCAAGGTCTTACTGAATTCCAGGCGGCAGGAATTATGGGTAATATATCGCAAGAGTGTGATTGGAATAATGCTGCTACAGACGGAGGATTAGGTTTCTTCCAATTAATTGATGACCGAGCGGAAAGATTAAAACAATTTGCAGCATCTAAAGGTAAAGACTGGACAGATGTTGGAATACAGCTTGAATATGTAGTTGGTGAGCTTACTCCAGGTGGTGGAGCCAATGGTTTTGCTGTATTCAATATGTATGAGCCATACAGGACAACTTGGGAAAATGCTACTTCGCCTGAATCCGCGGCTGAGGCTTTCTGTTATGGATTTGAAAGACCAGGAATACCAGTGATAGAACGTAGAACTTCAGAAGCAAGAAGATTCTATGAAGAGTTCCACGGTAGACAACCACCTACAACTAGTTTTACAGGTTCAGGACAATTCTTTGATCCACAAAAAGGATATATATACCGACAGGTTGGAGATCCATTTGGAGGTGTAGATTATAGAAGTGATGGAAAAAAATTCGCAGATTTCGGTTGTGGTCCTTGTGCTGCGGCTATGGTTATATCAGATTTGACAGGAAAACAAGTACTACCAACTGATATTTGGGATCCAAACAACTATGCATATGCTATGGATAATGGTTGTTCTGATGCATACTTTGAACCTATAGGAAGAAGTAATAATTTAGATGCTCACCAAGTAGAAATGAATACTCAGGCATGTATAGACTGTCTAAGTAGAGGAGGAGAAGTTATTTCGATACAAGTAGGTTCTGGTGGTGGTCCGTTGTGTGGATCAGGTGGACACTTTATAGTTGTTTATGGATATGATCGTGCGACAGGCCAATGTAAAATAAAACAATCAGGTATAGGAGAGAGATATTCAGCACATGAAGATGAAACATTTGATGCAGCGACAGTATGTGGCGTTTGGGCTAGAAATAACTGGACATATAACAGGCCTGGAACATAAAATCATAGAATAAATAGAAGGAGGAATAAGAATGAATAAAAAACAAAAAATCATGCTAATATTAATCACAGGTATTATAATTATTATATTAATAATACTTTCAACTATAAAAATTTTTAAAAAAGAAAGCAGAAGTTCTTATTCTTCTAACTCTATTAATACAAAATCAACGACTAATTCAAATTCTACAGTTGAAGAAGTAAATTATGCATCACATGAAGGCTCAGGAGATTCAAGTAGTTATAAATTAAATATATTAGGAATGACAGATGAAGTAAAAAATAATATCCAAAATATTGAAGAGTTATATACAAAAATAAGAGAATACATGTTTAAAAGAGGTTTAGTTGAAGGAAATAATTTAACATTACAGCAATATCAACGAGAAGGAGATAAATTAAAACTAAGATTTACTTTAGATGATTCATATGAATCAAGAGTAATAGCAATTATAGATTCAAACAATGAATATGAATTTTCATTTTATCAATAAGAGGTTTTATAGGTAATACCTAAAAAACAACCTAAATATAATTATAAGAGGCAAAAATATGGACAAAAAAGAAAAGTATGTATTAATTTTTATAATAATTCTTGTTATATCTATAATTTCTGTTGTTTGCACGGCTTTATTTATAAACAAAAAAAATAAAGAGCCAGGCATAAAAACAATAAATCAAGAAGATAATAGTAAAAACTTACAAGCATATACAACAATAAATGTAACAAAAGAAAGTGAATTCTATAGAGTATCAGCACTAATAAATACATATTTAGATAAATTAAATAGAAGTAAATATGTCAATAGAGATGGCTCAAGTTTTGCTGATAGTGAAGATACTAAAAAATCAATATTATATACACTAAGTGAAGAATATGTTAATAAAAATAGTATAACTCTTGATAATATATATGACCATGTACAAAACTTTAATACTAAAATGACATTTATACCAGTAGAAATGAAAGTCATGGAAGGTTTTGGTGTAAATCAATATGCGGTATATGGAGAAATGCTTTGTACAACTGATACACAAATACAACCACAAAAATTATATATGAAAGTAAATGTAGATTACAAAAATGAAACTTATTCAATTGAACCAATAGACGAACAAATAGGTAACATGGATGATATAAAATTAGAAAACAATATAAAAGAAATTAATATAAATACATCAAATAAAATATATAAGTTATATTATACTAATGAAGATATAGTAAAACAAAAATTTTCAAACATAATAATGATGAATATTGCTGATAGTAAATTAATGTATGATAGATATTTAGATGAAAATTATAAACAAGCAAAATTTCCAAAATATGAAGACTATCAAAAATACTTAGAAATAAGTAAAGAAAGATTTGAACAATTAGATGTATATAAATATAGTACAACACAGAATGGAGATGTGACAGAAGGTAGGTATTCTGACGCTTATGATAGATTTTTATATATTTACCAAACAAACTGTTCAGACTTTAAAGTAAAATATGATGAATATACAATATTAGAAGGTGACTCTTTAGACGAATATAATAAATCAAGTGCTCATGATAAAGTTCAGTTAAATATAGCTAGATGGGTAGAAATGTTAAATAACAAAGATTACATAGCAGCATTTAATGTTTTAGACGAGAATTTCAGAAATGAAAACTTTGGAGGAAATGTAGAAACATTTAAAGAAACAATAGAAAGTCAAATGGGAGGACAAATTTTTGAATTTCAAAATGATAAAACTGTTGTAAATAGTTTCCAAAAAATTAATGATACTTATGTACAAAAAATAGTATTAAAACAAAAAAACACATCAGATTTATTAGGAGGACATGATGTTACAGGAAGTGTTGTTATGAAATTAATAAAAGGTGCAAAATTTACAATGTCATACGATTTTGACATCGTATCTAAAGATTAAAAAAATAGCGTGAAATTAGTTTCACGCTATTTTTTCTTAAACTTTAACTTTCTTCTTTTTAGTTTTTTTAGTGTCAGCTTTAGGTTCATTTTCAAGTTCAAGAGATTTTTTCTCTTTTTGCTTAAACTTCAAATTATCCTTAGCGACAGTCATAAGAAGTTTTATTCTATTAGCCTGGTTAGCCTCGCTAGCACCAGGGTCATAATCAACAGGTGAAATATTTGCATCAGGGTATTTTTCTCTAATAGTCTTTATAACACCCTTACCAACAACGTGGTTTGGTAAGCAAGCAAAAGGCTGAACACAAATAATATTTGGAATGCCATGCTCAATATATTCGATCATTTCAGCAGTTAAAAACCAGCCTTCACCAGTTTGGTTACCAATAGAAAGAACATCTTTAACTTTGTTTTCTAAATGCCAAATATCACAAGGCAATAAATAACCTTTATTAGAATTTTGCAATGCAATACGCACATCCTTTTCAAAAAGTTCAACTAATTTAATAGCAATTTTACTTAAATTAGAAGAGGTCTTATTAGTATTTAGTAAACTATTAAAAGTAATTTTATGTGTAAGCATATATTTAGCAAATCCCATAAAATCTGGTAATATTACTTCAGCACCTTCTTTTTCAAGTAAATCAGCAGCAAAATTATTTCCAAAAGGATGGTATTTTATAAGTACTTCTCCAACAATTCCAACTTTAGGTTTCTCCTTAGAAGTATCAAGTTCAATAGTTTCAAAGTCTTCAACAATATCATAAATACTCTTCTTAAACTCTTTATTACTAGACTTAGCAACAAGTTTTTTGCATTTCTTTAACCACTTGTCAAACATAGCCTTAGTTTCACCTTTATGTACTTCATAAACTCTGTTTTTAGTCAACATCTTTTGAAGCAAATCTCCATAAACAATACATTTTAAAATTCCCTCAATTATAGGAATAGTAATTTTAAATCCAGGCATTTTCTCCATACCAACAATATTGAAAGAAATTACAGGTACTTGAGAGAAACCAGCATCCTTCAAAGCTTTTCTAATAAATCCTATATAATTAGTAGCTCTACATCCACCACCGGTTTGAGACATAATCAAAGCTGTTTTATTAACATCATATTTACCAGACTGTAAAGCTTCAATCATTTGACCAGTAGTCAAAATAGAAGGATAGCAAGCGTCATTGTTAACATATTTTAAACCAGTTTCAACAGTTTTTTGAGTACATTTTCGTAACAATTTAACATTATATCCGTGAATTCTAACTGCAGACTCAAGAAGTTCAAAATGTATAGGTGCCATCTGTGGGATTAAAATAGTATAATTTTCTTTCATCTCTTTTGTAAAAATATTTTTCTTTAAGCCATAATCGCCAGAAGCTTTTTCTTCCTTCTTTTCCTTAATTCGCTTATTCATACTAGCTAAAAGTGAGCGTATACGGATTCTTACGGCTCCTAGGTTATTAACTTCATCAATCTTAATAAGAGTATACATCTTATTATAGCTAGACAAAATCTCTTCAACTTGATCAGTTGTTACAGCATCAACTCCACAACCAAAAGAATTAAGTTGAACAAGCTCTAAACAATCAGTTTTACCAACAAATTCAGCTGCAGCATAAAGTCTAGCATGGAAAACCCATTGGTCAACAACTCTAATAGGACGCTTAGCTTTAGCCTTATCACTAACACTATCTTCAGTTAAAACACATAGACCCAAAGAAGTAATAAGAGTATCGATACCATGGTTAATTTCAGGATCTACATGATAAGGTCTACCAGCTAAAACAATACCTCTTAAATCATGACGTTTCATATATTTTATAGTTTCAGCACCTTTATCTCTAATATCTTGTTTGCATTTTTGATATTCCTCTTCGGCAGCATTTGCAGCTCTAGTTAATTCAGACTTAGTAAAGTTATATTCCTTAAACTCTGGTAAAGACATAACTTTTTTTACTAAATTCTTTGTATCAAAAGGTAAGAAAGGATTTATAAATTTAACATCGTCATGTTTTAAAGCTTCAACATTATTTTTCAAAACTTCAGAATATGAAATAACAATAGGGCAGTTATAATGATTATCCGCTTCTTCATATTCCTTCCTAGAATAAGGCATACAAGGATAAAAAATAGTTTTTATACCTTGTTCAATTAAGCTTTCAATATGACCATGAGAAAGTTTAGCTGGATAGCAAACACTTTCAGAAGGCATAGATTCCATACCTTTTTCATAAACTTTTCTAGTACTCTTTTCAGAAATTATAACTCTAAAACCAAGCTTAGTTAAAAAAGTAAACCAAAAAGGGTAGTCCTCATACATATTTAGAACTCTTGGTATCCCTATTGTACCTCTTTTAGCTTTTTTTGCATCTAAAGGTTCATAATTGAAAAGTCTTTCATACTTGTATTGAACAAGATTAGGTAAATCTTTAGATTTATCAACAATTCCGGCACCTTTTTCACATCTGTTACCAGAAACGTGAATAGCACCATTATTAAATCTATTTACAGTAAGTTTACAATGATTTTCACATCTATTACACCTTGTGTGGGTAACTTTTATCTCTAAATTATCAAGTTCATCAACTTTCAAAATAGTAGACAAATATTCCATATCTAAATTAGCCTCATATTGATCTTTAGCCAAAAGTGCCATACCGTAAGCACCCATAAGTCCTGCAATATCAGGTCTAACAACATTTTTACCAACAATAAGCTCAAAAGCTCTAAGAACTGCATCGTTGTAGAAAGTACCACCTTGAACAACAATATGGTCACCTAAAGTTTCTACATCTCTAACTTTCATAACTTTTTGAATAGCATTCTTAATAACTGAATAAGAAAGACCACTAGAAATATCTCCAACTTCATAGCCTTCTTTTTGAGCCTGTTTTATCTTAGAATTCATAAAAACTGTACATCTAGAACCTAAATCAACAGGTCTTTTAGCATCAATTGCAGCTTTTACAAATTTCTCAATACTCAAATTTAAACTTTTAGCAAAAGTCTCAATAAAAGATCCACATCCTGAAGAACAAGCCTCGTTAAGCATAATGTTATCAATAGCCCCATTCTTCATTTTTATGTATTTCATATCCTGACCACCGATATCCACGATACTAGTAACATCAGGTTCAAATTGTTTAGCAGCAGTATAGTGAGCAATAGTTTCAATTTCATTTAAATCAACATTAAGAGCTGTTTGAATAAGTTTTTCGCCATAACCTGTAACACCACTGTAACGCAATTTAGCAGTATCTGGAATAACTGAATACAACTCTTTAAGCATTTTAATAACACTATTTAAAGGACTTCCTTCGTTATTACCATAAATTGAATACAATAAATTAGCATCACTATCAATGAGTACAATCTTTGTTGTAGTTGATCCAGCATCAATTCCTAAATAGCAATCACCTTTATATTTGCTTATATCTCTACGTTCAACTTTTGCTTTATCATGTCTATTTTTAAACTTTTTATAATCTTTTTTATCCTTAAACAAAGGCTCTAAAGGAACAGTAGTAGTATCATGAGAACTACGTAAATCTGCTATTTTTTCCTTAAGTTCGTCAACACTTATAGGTTTAGTATTCATAGAATCAATAGCAGCACCTTTAGCGACAAGTAAATGAGCCTCTTCAGGAACAATAATTTCATTTTTCTTTAATTTCAAAGTCTCGATAAATCTCTTTCTTAATTCAGAAAGGTAATTTAAAGGACCACCTAAAAATGCAACTTTACCTCTAATAGGTCTACCGCAAGCCAAACCGCTAATAGTTTGATTAACAACTGCTTGAAAAATAGAAGCAGCAATATCTTCTTTTGCAGCACCCTCATTAATTAAAGGTTGAACATCAGTCTTTGCAAAAACACCGCACCTAGAAGCAATAGGGTAGATAGTATTATAAGTTTTTGCAAGTTCATTAAGACCAGCAGTATCAGTATTAAGTAAAGAAGCCATTTGGTCTAAGAAGGCACCTGTACCACCAGCACAAGTACCATTCATACGTTGTTCTATAGATTTATCAAAATAAACAATTTTCGCATCTTCTCCACCAAGCTCAATAACAACGTCTGTCTCAGGCATATACTTTTCAACAACACGTTTACAAGAAACAACCTCTTGAATAAAGTCAACGTTCAAAAATTTTGCAGCTGACATAGCTCCAGAACCTGTTAAAGCAAGTGTGAATTTATTATTCGGATACTTTTCAATTAATTCTTCTAATACATTACAAACTGTATTTTTTGTATCAGAAAAATGTCTTCTGTATTCACTGTAAAGAACCTTTTGGTTAGAATCCATAACAACAATTTTTACTGTTGTAGATCCAACATCAAGTCCAACATTTAATAAATCTGACATTTCTTAAAGTCTCCTATCAATCAATTTAAAGACAGACACAAAAGTAGCCTCTTGTTTCTGTCCCCTTTTTCCATATTATATTTTATATTGAAAAGTATTATTTGTCAATGGAAACCCTATAATTAACTATTTTTTCATATATCTTATAAAAAAACAATATTTACCTCATAAAAATAGTTTCATCAAATTACTTCAAAATAGGTAATTATATGTTTTATTTTGAAAAATTATATGTTATAATTAAAGCGAATATTTTATGAGAAATATACGGAGGAAAATTGTGGAAAAAAACTATTATGAAATATTAGAGATAAATAAAAATGCATCTAAAGAAATAATAGATAAAGCATATAGAGTTTTGGCAAAAAAATATCACCCAGATTTACAAGAAGGTGATGCAAAAAAAGAGTGCGAAGAAAAACTTAAAGAAATAAACGAAGCGTATGAGACGCTTTCAGACCCAGAAAAAAGATCAGAATATGATCAAACATTACAGTCAAGCACAATTTCACAAGAAGAATATGAAAATTTATATAGACAAAAAGAATATATGAAACAAAAGATGCAAGAGATGCAACAAGATCAAACTGCTAATCAACAATACCAATCCAATATGCAAAACAATAATGTAAATAGTAATATGTATGGAACAAATCCTTTGCAAAATGAACAGGATTATTTAAGAGCGCAACAGCAAGCAAGACAGCAATATCAACAAGAAATGAATGATGCTTTAAATAAAGCATATCATGATGCATATATCCAAGATTTAAAAAGAAGAGGATATAAAATCAGATATAAAAAGACGATGAAAGATTATATATCTATATTTTTAACGTTTGCAGTAATTATATTAGCATTTGTAATTTTATGGCAGATACCATTTATTAGAAATCAATTGATAGAATTATATCGAACAAACGAAGTAGTGCATTTTATAGTAGATTTGTTTATAAGTTTCTTTAAAGCAATATTGCCTAAAAAATAAATATATATCTTTGAAAAACATTAAATGTAACAAAGGAGGAAAAAATGAAGGGGAAGTCAAAAGTAATAATAGTAGTACTGTTAATACTAGCATTAATCATAGCAACGTTTTTGGCATTTAGAGTCATGAATGATAAAGGAGAAGTAATAACAGTAAAAAGCGAAAAGGAATTATTAAAATACTATGAAGGTGACAATGACGAAGATATAATAAAGAAAACACTACTTTTAGGTGGAGCACCATTATTTTTACCAGTAATGATTTATAATCAAGCATCAAGTATAGTGCAAGGAAACCAAATGATGGATTATGATATGAACACTAGTGACTCTGCCCAAATTTTCGGAGTTTCACCAAATTCTATATCAGAAAATTCAACCAATTCATCAAAAACATCATCAACCGAATCAAGTTCAGAATCTCCAACAAGTGAAAAAGACTACTCAAAAACAAATGTACAAGTAGAGAATGTTGATGAAGCAGATATAACGAAGACAGATGGTGATTACATATTTTCGTTATCAGAAGATAAAGTAATAATAACAGATGTAAAAAATCCTGAAGCAATTTCTATTGCATCAACAATAGAAAGTCAAGATGGAGAAATACCGGAAGATTTGATATTAAGTGGGGATAAGTTAGTAGTAATAAATCTAAGTGGAAATGATACAACTAACAGAGCTGTATATAATTCAAATACAACTGTAAATATTTATGATATATCAGTAAGAGAATCTCCAAAATTAGTAAAGAATTTTGAATTAAGACAACCATATTACACATCAAGATGTATAGATGGGCAATTATACGTAATTTCATCAGGACGATATAAAGAAGATGATTCATCAGAAAAAATATTACATGATTATTCAGAAAATGGAGCAGAAAAAGAAATACCACTAGACAAAATGAAATTTATAAAAGAAATAGAAACATCATATCAAACGGTAATAGCATCAATTGATGTAAATAATACGGAAGAAGATGTAGATGTAAGTGCTTATGCAATAGATGTAGAAAATGCTTATGTATCAGAAAAAGCAATATATTTAACAAATGAAGAATATACATCTCGATTTAGAGATCCAGAAATAAAAGATTTATTTGGACCACTTGGAATATATGGATTATTTGATGTAGATAGATATGAAACAGGTAACGAAAGTGGTACAAAAACAGAAATATATAAATTCGATATAAATAAAGATGGAGAAATAAAGTATAACACTAAAGCAAAAGTAGAAGGAGAAACAATAAATCAATATTCAATGGATGAAAAAGATGGGCATCTTAGAATTGCTTTATATGATAATAAAGGAACACGAGTTGCAATATTTGATAATAAAATGAATAAAATTGGAGTGTCTGAAGATTTAGCAAAAGGTGAAAAGATGTATGCTTCAAGATTTATAGGAAACAAAGTGTATTTGGTAACGTATCAGACAGTAGACCCATTATTTGTAATAGATTTAAGCAACGAATTCCATCCAAAAGTATTAGGACAATTAAAAATTCCTGGATATAGCACATATTTACATCCTTATGATGAAAATCACATAATAGGAATTGGAATGCAGACACAAGAAAAAATAAATAGAGATTCAAATGGAAAAGTAATTAATAAATCAGCATCAATCACAGGAATGAAAATGGCATTATTTGATGTAAGTAATGTAACATCACCGGAACAAATATCACAAACAGTAATTGGTGACAGCAGGACAACATCAGTCATATTAACAAATCCAAAAGCATTGCTATTTTCAAAACAAAAAGAATTAATAGCAATACCAGTCAATAATTATCAAGATGATTTCAATGTAGATTCAGGCTATTCAGAAACAACTACATCACTAATAAGTAATTATACAAACTATAGTAAGCCATATATTTCAGAAGGATATTTAGTATATAAAATAAACTTGGAAGAAGGATTTAAATTAAAAGGTTCAATAACACATGAGGCTAAGGATAAGGCAAAAGAGGGATCTAATTATTACTATTATGGCACAAAGACAAGATTACTAAGAGGATTGTACATAGATAATAATTTATACACAATGTCAGAAACAGCGATAAAAGTAAACAATCTAGATACATTACAACCAATTAGTGAAATAAACATCGAAGAAGCATCAAAACAAGAAACGCAAAAAAATAGTTAAAGAAAAATAGGAGGGAAATGTTAAATGGAAGAAAATGAAAAAATAGAGCAAAATCCTCAAGAAGAAAAAGTAAAAAATAAAAAAAATCAAGCAATGGATGTAGCAGCATTAACTTTAGGAATTATTTCAATACTAACATCAGGAATGTGGCTAGTAGCAATACCAGCATCAATCTTAGCAATAGTTTTTGGAGTGAAATCAGCAAGAAGAACAGGATCAAAAGTTGCTAAAGCTGGAATGATTACAGGTATAATAGGTATATGTATAACTATAGTTTTACTCGTTGGAGCAATAATATTAATAGAAATAATCTCATCATACTAAAATAAAAACCTGGACACTTGCTCAATATAAAATCGCAAGTAGATATCCAAGAATTTGATAATAGATTAAACAAAAGGAGGACTTGAAAAAGTCCTCTTTATTGTTTATGTTCATAAAATTTTTCAAAA
>CANQPF010000040.1 GCA_947625665.1 uncultured Clostridia bacterium
AAAAACTTTTTGTGTTATTTATGCACTTAGTTTTTTTCTTCCTTTTGCTCTTCTTGCTTTTAATACTTTTCTTCCTGCTGATGTTTTCATTCTTTTCATGAATCCATGTTCTCTTTTTTCTTGTCTATTTTTTGGTTGATATGTTCTTTTCAAGTTAAACACCTCCATTGTTTTTTTATTTGATTTTTTTCCAAAATAACAAGTATATCGATTATACAGTATTTTTATGGTTGTTGTCAAGTGAATTTGGACTTTTTTTAGACTTTTTTGTACTTTTTTATTTTACATATTTTTTGTTTATGTTAATGTTTTTTGGCAGTTTTCCACAATTTAAATCTTTTTTTCACAACTTTCTTGACTTATCTACACTTTTTTTGATATGATATGATAAATCCTATAAGTTAGCTTATTTGTTTAATTTTTACTTTTTGTTTTTTATAGGTTTTTTACAGGATTATTACAAATTTTATTAACATTTGTGGATAATTTTGTGGATAATTTTTTTAGAGAGGTTTTTGAAATGGATTTTAACAAAGATGAACTTTTATCTAAAGCTAAAGATGAATTAAAAAACGAAATTAGTACTATCGCTTTTGAGACTTGGATTAAACCTTTAAATATTCAAAGTATTGTTGGTAATAATATTGTTTTTACTGTTACCTCTGAGTTTCAAAAAGATTTTATTGAAAATCGTTATTCTGATTTGATTTTAAATACTTTAAAGTTCATTACCAATAAAGAGTGGTCTTTCTCTGTTGTTGATGTGTCTAAGGAAGAGGTAGAAATTCCTATAGATGATATTAGTAATAGTGGAAATCCTAATGTTTCCGATGTCGAAATCAATTCTAATAGGGAAACTTTGAATTCTAAGTATACTTTTGATACTTTTGTTGTTGGTAATAACAATCGTTTTGCTCATGCGGCTTCTCTTGCTGTTGCAGATAAACCAGCTCAGGCTTATAATCCTTTGTTTTTATATGGTGGCGTTGGTCTTGGTAAGACTCATTTGATGCATGCTATTGGTAATAAGGTTGTTGAGGAGCATAGAAATTTTAATGTTTTATATGTTACTTCTGAGAAGTTTACTAATCAGTTGATTAATGCTATTAAGGATAATAAGAATGAGATTTTCCGCAATAAGTATCGTAATATTGATGTTTTACTTATTGATGATATTCAGTTTATTGCTGGTAAAGAGAGGGTTCAGGAAGAGTTTTTCCATACTTTTAATTCTTTGCATGAGGATGGTAAGCAGATTATTATTTCTAGTGATAAACCTCCTAGGGATATACCTCTTTTAGAGGATAGACTTAAGTCTAGATTTGAATGGGGTTTGCTTGCTGATATTTCTTGTCCTGATTATGAAACTAGACTTGCTATTCTTCGTAAAAAGGCTCAAGATGAGAATATTGTTATTGATGATTTTATTCTTTCTAATATTGCTAATTCTATTGATTCGAATATTAGGGAGCTTGAAGGAGTTTTTAACAAGATCGTTGCTAGGGCGTCGCTTACTAATAGTTCGATTACCATTGAGTTAGCTGAGAAGATTATTAATGAGTTTAAGGCTGCTAATGAGAAGGTTATTTCTGCAGATTTTATTAAAGATACGGTTTCTAAGTATTTTAATATTGATAAGGAGGCTCTTTCTAGTGATAAGCGTTCTAATGATATTGCTTTTCCTAGACAGATTGCTATGTATCTTTGTAGGTCTGTTGCGAATATGTCTTTTCCTAAGATTGGTGAGGATTTCGGTAATCGTGATCATTCGACTGTTATGCATGCGTATAGAAAGATTGAGAAAGAGATTAAGGAGAAGACGAGTACTAAGTTAATTGTGGAAAGTGTTAAAAATATTATTACAAAAGATAATGGTTAAGTATTTTAAATGTTTGATTCAGTTTTTTTAAATTATTGTTTGTGGAAATGAAAGTTCGCATTTTTTTAATCAATATCTTCTTACGGAAGCAATAGATTGACTATCCACATGGTGTTGTGAAAAAGTTGTTAAAAAAGTGTGAACAAGTCATTTGTTAACATTTTTTTATTTTGATTGTTGAAAATTTTGATACTTTTCCACTAATTTATTAACAGTAATTTTGTTAGGGATTTCAACTTTCAACATAGTTTTCCACAGTTTCCACACGCCCTAATACTATTACTACTATTTTTATTATTTATATTAAAAGGAGATATGGCGATGAAATTTGTTTGTTATAAGGATATTATTCTTAAGGCTATTAATTCCGTAACTAAAGGTGTTGCTTCTAAAACTACAATGCCTATACTTGAAGGAATTCTGATTCAAACTAATGATAATGAAATTAAACTTACTACTTATGATTTGGAAATTGGTATTGAGTATGTTATTGATAGTGATGTTATTGAACAAGGAAATACAGTTGTTAATGCTTTTATGTTTAGTGAGATTGTTAGAAAACTTCCAAATGCTGAGATTAAGTTTAGTTTAAATGATCAAAATCTTTTAGAGATTGAGTGCGAGGGTGCTTTGTATAAGCTTGCTACTATGAATCCGGAGGAGTTTCCGGAGCTTCCTAAGATTGAGGTTGAAAATTCTATTGAGTTGGAACAAAATGTTTTGAAGAATATGATTAAGAAGACTATCTTTGCTGTTAGCAATGAGGAGAGCAGACCTATTTTTACTGGTAGTTTGTTTGAGGTTAAGGATAATCAACTTAATATTGTTTCTATTGATGGGTTTAGGTTGGCTCTTAGAAAAGTATTTTTGGAGAAGAAGACTAATGATTTTAGTGCAGTTATTCCTGGTAAGACTTTGAATGAGGTTAATAAGATTTTGTCTGATTCTTTTGAGCCTATAAAAATTGGTGTTGCTAAGAATCAAGCTTTATTTCAAATGGATAATTGTAAGATTGTTACTAGAATTATCGATGGTGAATTTTTAAATTATAAGAATGTTATTCCTGATACTTGGGATACTAGAATTAAGGTTAACAAGAATAATATTCAGGATAGTTTTGAGAGGATTAGTTTGATTTCATCTTCTGCTATTGAGAAGGAGAAGAAGTATCCGGTTAAGGTTAATGTTGGTGTGGGAAATGTTTTGATTTCTTGTACTAATCAGACTGGTGATGCTAAGGAGGAACTTTTTGTTTCTACTGAGGGAAAGAGTTTAGAGGTTGGTTTTAATCCTAAATATTTTCTTGATAGTCTAAAGGCTATTGATGATGAGGAGGTTTATATTCAGTTTGGTTCTAATATTTCTCCTTGTTTGATTAAATCTATTGAAAATGATAATTATGTTTATATGATTTTACCGATAAGATTAAAAGAAGATTAATATTTTTTATAATTTTATATATTTTTATTTAAATTTTTTAAAATAAAATTTTGATATTTTTGAGAGCGGGGGAGAGAACTTAATTTTTTAAACTCTAGGTTCGATTTTCCGCTAACTTGATTTTTTGATATTTTTTTGTTTGGTTTTACACATTTTGTAACTAATTTGTGTATAACTGTGTTAGTAATTTTTTATTATTTAATTTAAAATTTAATTTATTTTAATTTTTTTTAATTTAATTTAATTTTATTTTATTTTGGCTATAAGAGGATATTTATTTTAATTTATATTTTTTTGGTGGCGAGGAAATATTTTTGTTTATTAAAATTAATTTATTAATATTTTATATTTTTACGATGAGGAGATTGTAAAATAAATTTATATTTTTATTTTTGAGATGAGAAAATATTTTGTGTTATTAAAAAATTATTTTATTATTTTTTATAAAATTTTTGAATTGTTTTTATTTTTGAAAAAATTAGAATAAATTAGTATTAATTAGAATAAATTAGAAAAACGGAGAAAATGGAAGTTTTTTAATTTGATTTTTGAAAAAAATAGAATAAATTAGAAAAACAGAGATTTTGAGAGAAAAAATGAGTATTTTTAATTTTTTGTTTTTAATTTAATTTATGTTAATTTTAAAAGAGAAATTTATATTTTTTATATTTTTATTTTGTGATTTTAATATTAATTTTTTTATTTTATATATATAATATTTTTTGTTTTTTATGAGTGTTTTTTATATAAGAAAAAATATTTTTTAAAATAATATATATTATATAGGAAGGAAAAATTTATTTTAAATAAAAAAATATATATTTATATAGGAAGAAAAAATTTATTTTTAATAAATATATTTTATATAAAAAGAAAAGTTTTTATTTATAATATATTTATATAAGAAGAGTTTTTAGTTGGAGTTTTGTAATGTGGATTGAAAAATTGAGTGTTAATAATTTTAGAAATTATAATACTGAAGAAATTAATTTGAGTAAAGGAATTAATGTTTTTTATGGTGAGAATGCTCAAGGGAAGACCAATATTATTGAGGCTATTTATTTGTGTGCGGTTGGTAAGTCTTTTAGAGCGAAGAGTGATAGGCAGATGATTAATATTGATTCTGATACGGCATTTGTCGAGGCTGAGTTCAAAAAGTCTGATCGAGAGGGAAAAGTTAAGGTTGTTTTGGATTCTAAGAAGAGTATTTTTTTGAATGGGGTGAAGATTAAAAAACTTAGTGAGTTAATTTCTAATTTAAATATTGTTATTTTTACTCCTGATGATATTAATATTTTGAAGGGGAGTCCTGATAATAGACGTAGATTTTTGGATATGATGATTGGTCAATTGAAACCGAATTATATTTTCGTTCTTAATAATTATAGGAAGGTTTTGGAGCAGAGAAATTTTTATTTAAGACAGATTAGGGAAGAGGGGAAGTCTGAAGATTTTTTGGATGTTTTGGATGAGAAGTTGATTGACCTTGCAAATAAAGTATATATATATAGGAAGGAATTTGTTCAAAAAATTGAGAAAGAGTTGATTTTTCAGCATAAAGAGATTACTAATAATAGGGAGAATATTTCTATTAAATATATTTCTGAATGTGGTGATATTGAGAAGTTTAAAAAAGTACTTTTATCTAGACGTAAGTTGGATATTTTTAAAGGTTTTACTTCTAAGGGAGTGCATCGTGATGATTTTTCTATTTTTATTAATGATAGAGAACTTAGTGTTTTTGGGTCTCAAGGCCAGCATAGGACAGCGGTTCTTTCTTTGAAGTTGGCTGAGCTTGCTGTTGTTAAGACTGAAATCGACGAGTATCCTATTTTATTGTTGGATGATTTTATGTCTGAGTTGGATAAGGGGCGTATTCATAATTTTTTGGAAAAGATAGGGGATATTCAAGTTATTATTACGTGTACTGATAAATTTAATATTGAAAAAAATGATTTTTTTGTATATAATGTTAGAGATGGATATATTTATAAGGAGGATTCATAATGGAAAAGTTTGAACATGAGTATGGCGCTGATCAGATTCAAGTGCTTGAAGGCTTGGAGGCTGTAAGAAAGAGACCAGGTATGTATATTGGTAGTACGTCTATTAGAGGTCTTCACCATTTGGTTTATGAGATTGTGGATAATGGTGTTGATGAGGCTTTGGCTGGTTACTGCAAAGAGATTAATGTGGTTTTAGAGCCTGGAAATATTGTTAGTGTTAAGGATAATGGTAGAGGAATTCCTATCGAAATTCATCCTAAAACTGGTATTTCTACTGCTGAGACGGTGTATACTGTTTTACATGCTGGTGGTAAGTTCGGTGGTGATAGTGGTTACAAGGTTTCTGGTGGACTTCATGGTGTTGGTGCTTCTGTTGTTAATGCTTTGTCTGCTTGGACTGAGGTAACTATCGAAAGAGATGGCGGAATTTATCAGATGTCTTTTGAGAAAGGTAATACTGTTAAGCCTTTGAAGAAAATTGGTGATTCTTCTAATACTGGTACTTTGGTTAGATTTTTAGCTGATGATACTATTTTTGAAAGTTTGGATTATGAGTATGAGGTTTTGGAGAAGAGACTTAGAGAAATTGCTTTTTTGACTAAAGGTCTTAAGATTACTATCGAAGATAAGAGAAATGATGAGGAGCCTAAGAGGTCTGAATTCCATTTCGAGGGAGGCCTTAATTCTTTTGTTGAATTTTTAAATAAGAAGAAAGAGGTTTTGAATAAGACTCCTATTTATATTGAGAAGGATGGAGATGTTCCTGTAGAAATTGCCATTCAGTATACTTCTAGTTATTCTGAGAATATTTATTCTTTTGTTAATAATATTAATACTGTTGAGGGTGGTACTCATTTAGAGGGATTCAAGAGATCTTTGACTAAGGTGTTTAATGATTATGCTAGAAGTCATAATATTTTGAAGGAGAAGGAGTCTAATCTTCAGGGTGAGGATATTCGTGAAGGTATTACTGCTGTTGTGTCTGTTAAGGTTAAGGAACCTCAGTTTGAGGGGCAAACTAAGACTAAACTTGGTAATTCTGAGGTTACGGGGGTTGTTCAGTCTGTAATGAATGAGTCTTTGTCTACTTTCTTAGAAGAGAATCCTGCTGTTGCTAAGGCTATCTTGGAGAAGTGTATTAGTGCTTCTAGGGCTAGAGTTGCTGCTAGAAAGGCTAGAGAGCTTGTTAGAAGAAAGAATGCTTTGGAGACGTCTACTCTTCCTGGTAAGCTTGCTGATTGTAGTAGCAAAAAGCCTGAAGAGTGTGAAGTTTATATAGTTGAGGGTGATTCTGCTGGTGGTAGTGCTAAGCAGGGTAGAGATAGAAGGTTTCAGGCTATTTTGCCTCTTTGGGGTAAGATGCTTAATGTTGAGAAGTCTAGAGCGGATAAGATTTATAATAATGATAAGCTTCAACCTGTTATTCTTGCTGTTGGCGCTGGTATTGGTGCTGATTTTGATATTACTAAGATTAGATATGGTAAGGTTATTATTATGGCAGATGCTGATGTCGATGGGTCTCATATTAGAACTCTTTTGCTTACATTCTTTTTCCGTTATATGCGTCCTTTGATTGAGAATGGTAATGTTTTTCTTGCTCAACCTCCTTTGTATAAGTTGTCTAAGAGAGGTATGGAGGATATTTATTGCTATACTGATGATGATTTGGATAAGGCTTTTGCTGATTTGCAGGGAAAGGGTATTGAGAGAGATACTGTTTCTATTCAGAGATATAAAGGTTTGGGTGAGATGAATCCTGAGCAGTTGTGGGAGACTACTATGGATCCTGAACATAGGATTTTGATTAAGGTTACTATGGAGGATGCTATTAAGGCGGATGAGATTTTTACAATTTTGATGGGTGATGATGTTGAGCCTAGACGTGAGTTTATTCAGTCAAATGCGAAGTATGTAAAGAATTTGGATATATAAAAATTTAAAGGTAGATGCAATTGTAGCCATCTACCTTTAACTATAAAGCTAATAATACTCGTAACTCAGACAAATATACCTAATGTTCGAACCTATCATACATTGCTGCATAAGTAAGCTCTATACCAACTATATTCATCAGTTGTTCGACTATTAGTACACCAAAAGTAACCATATTCATCCACGTGGGACTATTAATGACCACTTAACATTTAGATATAAAAATAATCTTATCTCGAATTTATATCATATAATTTAACCATATATTATTTGCTTTTTGCGATATAGCTTACATACACCATATAAATTCTTATCGCCTACACCTTATAATGCCGTTGTTTATTAAGTTCGATGCATTGCATCAAATTTTTTGACACTATAAGATATATTTGCTCGAATGTATTTAAGCCTTTCGACATAAGTACATTCTTCGATTGACTATTATTAACCTTATGTTTTTATTATGTGCTTTTTTTTGTGTTTTATTCGTTTTTTTGAAAAAATTTTTTATTGTATATTATATTTTAAATGTTATGTTTTATAAGAGTATTTTTTCATTGATGTTTTTTTGCTTTTTTTGACTAGTTTCGAGGCAGTTTCTTTTTTGTTTATTTTTTGAGGTGTTTTTTGGTAGTGCCCTGTTAGGGCGATTTTTTTTACTTTTTTACTGTTTGGCGGGATGGTGAAACGGTTGGTGGAGGTCGAATTGCGTCATTTTTAGTCGATGAAAAATTGTTGACAACGTTGGTTACATAATGTAAAATGTTAATCAAGGAGGAGATATTATTAAAGAGAAGTCGTTACAACAGTGGATTCCTGTCGAACATTTTGATAAGGATGGTTTTATTAAGCTGAAGAATGGCAATATTGTTAAAATTTTAAAGATCGAGCCCATTAATTTTAATCTTAAGTCCGATTTGGAGAAAAAATCTATTTTAAATTCTTATAAAGTTTTTTTGAAGACTTGTAGTTTTAATATTCAAATTATCATTCAAAGTAGTAGGCAGGATTTGACTGCACATATTAAAAAGATTGAAAAAAATATTCAAAAAAAGGAAAATAAAAATATTAAGAATCTTGGGAAAAAGTATATTGATTATATCAAACAACTTAATTCTTCGAAAAGTAATTCTTCTAAAGTTTTTTATCTTATTATATCCGACAATTTAAGAAAATTTGAAAGTGCTAATAATTCGGAGGAAATTATTAAAGCAGATTTGAAAGAAAAATATTTTAAAGTTAAGGAGTGTCTTGCTAGATGTGGAAATTCTGTAATTGAAATTTCTGAAAAGGAAGAACTTATTAATTTAATGAATTCATTTTTTAATACTAGAAAGTTTTTAGATATTAAATAGTTAAAGGAGGTTGATTTTATTAGAAATAATAAATTAATTAAAAATAATATGGAAATTGAAAAAGGATTTTTTTCAGATGTTGATAGGATTACGCCTTCTTATATTAATTTTAAAAATCCTAAATATTTAGAAATTGATAATTTATTTTATGCTGGATTAATTGTTGTTAATTATTATAGAGAGCAGACTGATTTGCTTTTGAAGTCTTTGATTGAGACTGATATTAATATGGTGATTTCTATTTTTTATGAGAAGAAAGATCCTTATAAGACTATTAAAGAATTAACTTATCATATAGGTAATGTTGGTGTGGAGTTAAAAGAGAATAATAAAAATCGTCAAGATATTGATATTGCTGCTTTTACTTATAATGATGCTAAATATATTAGAAAGGAAATTCAGATTAATAATGAGGACATATATAATTTGTTTATTTATATTAATATTTTTTCTGAGGAAATAAAGAAGTTGGAGTATTTTTTAAATAAAATAGAGGGAATTACTCAGAGCAAAGGTATGCAGACAAGAAGAGCAAATTTTAGGGAGGAAGAGTTGTATTTATCAACTTTACCTTTTATGGATAATAGAAAAGAAATTAAAAATATAGCGAGAAGGAATATTTTGACTTCTGGTTTGCTTGCTACTTATCCATTTATTTCTTCTAGTTTGTTTGATGAGGATGGAATTTTTATTGGTACTAATATTTATAATAATTCTTTAGTTTTTATTGATAGATATAAAAATAAATATAAAAATGCGAATATTTGTATTTTTGGAACAAGTGGTGCCGGAAAATCTTTTTATAGTAAATTGTTGATTTTAAGGTATAAGTTAATTGGAATTAAGCAGTATATTATTGATCCTGATAGAGAGTATAATAATTTATGTAAAATGTTAAACGGTACTGAAATTAAGATTGGACCCACTTCAAATACTTATATTAATGTTTTGGAAATAAGAAAAGAGAGCATTGAAGATGGTGAAAATGGGTATTTGGCTACAAAGATAGGTAGGCTTATAGGATTTTTTAATTTGATTTTTGGTGAATTGAATGAAGAGGAAAAGGCTTTGGTTGAAGAAAAATTAATAAAAACTTATAAAAATAAAGGTATTACTTTTGATGATAAAAGTTTATTTGAAAATGGCTCTTTTAAAAATGAAAACGATATGCCCATTTTAGAAGATTTATATGAAGTTTTCGAAAAGGATAAAAAGACAAAAAAATTTCAATTAAAATTGTTGCCTTTTGTGAAAGGATCTTTAAAATTTTTTAATAATTATACAAATGTGAAGTTGGATAATGATTTAATTGTTGCTGATGTTTATGATTTAGGTGAGGACAATCTGAAGTATGGAATGTATTTATTTACAGACATTTTTTGGGATAAGATAAAGGAAAATCGAGAAGATAAAAAGGCAATTTATTTAGATGAAATCTGGAGATTAATTGGAGTTACTTCTAATAAAGAAGTTGCTAGTTTTATTTATAAAATTTTTAAGACTATTAGAAAATATGGTGGTAGTAGTATTGCAATAACTCAAGATATTTCAGATATTTTTAGTTTAGATGGTGGAACTTATGGAAAAAGTATTTTAAATAATTCCAGTATAAAGACATTTTTTTCTTTAGAAGAAGAAAATATAAAAATATTATCTGAATTTACTAATCTTACTGAAAAAGAAAAGGTCGAAATCAAATCTTTAAAAAGAGGTGAAGCTTTAACTTTTGTTGGAAATGATCATATTTTAGTAAAAATTGAAAGTTCAAAAGAAGAAAGGGATATTATTGATAATTCAAAAAATAGAGAAAGGAGTAATTGATTTTTAAAATCAAGTATTTAAGATGTTAAATATTTTAACGGCTATTGACGATTTTGAAGTAACTAAAGTTTTAGGTAATGAAGATTATATAAATGTAATAAGCAAAGATATTTCGTATAGAGAAGGTATTTTAGAGCAAATAGAAATTAATAAAAAGATAGATTTAATTATTATAGATGAAAAGATTGATGGCGAAATCAAAATAAAAGAATTAATAAAAAAAATAAAAGAAAAAATAAAAAATATCAAAATTATTATTGTTACTAATAATGAGAATAAAATTAAAGAAGAAATAAAAAGATTTAAAAGAATTAAAATTTATGAAACAAATAAAATTAAAATAAAGAAATTATTAAAAATCATAGATTATGAAGAAAATATTAAAGATGAAAAAATAGATTTAAATAATGAAAAAAATTTTCTTAGTGAAGAAACAATAAAAGAAAATAAAAAAAATTTTAATAATAAATTTCCAATAGAAAAAAAAAGTAAAAATTTTGAAAATGAAATGATAATAGAAAAAAACGAAGAAGATTTTAATAATGAAATAATACAAAAATATATTGCTGAAGATACGTGGGAAAAAAATTTAAACAAAAAAAATATAATTAGTATTTCAGGAGCAAGAAGTTGTGGAAAAACAATGATAGCTATAGTTTTTTCAAAAATTAATTTTAAATCTAAAACTCTATTAATAGATTTTAATTCTGAAGAAAAACAAGATATTTTAACTATTTTTAATAAAAAAAATAAAAAAGAGATTCAAACGATAAATAAAAATATAAAAGTTTTTTCAACTAATAGAGCTACAAAAATAAAAGAAATATTAAAAAAAGAAGAATTTGAAAATATATTTATTGATATTGGATATAAAGAAAAAAATGAAAAATTAATCCTAAAAATGTGTAAGAAAAATATAGTTTTAATTGAACCTAATTTATTAGGAATAAAAAATTGTAAAAAATTATTAAATTATTATTTAAAAGAATTGAAAATAAAAAAAAATAAAATATTAATTTTAGTTAATAAAAAAAATAAATTTTCTATTGATAAAAGTATTCTAAAAAACATTTTTAAAAATATAAAAATAATAGGAGAAATAAAAAATAATTTTAAATATGAAAGATTAATGAATAATGGAATTAAAAATTTTAATATTATTTTTAATAATAAAGAAAGGAAAGAAATAAAAAAAATATTAAAAAAAATATAAAAACAAAAATAACTAAAGATAATAAAAATTAGCAAACATATATTAAAGCTATTTTATAAAATATAACTATAATTATAACATTCTATTATAAAAAAAATAATATATAACAGTACATAAAAATTTTATTTCATAAAAAATGAATCAAATTTAAAGTTAGAAAGGAGGATAAAAAGGATTCATTAAATCTATTTTTAAATTTTATTTTTTCATATAAAGTATTTAAGCTCTTTTATATTTTTTTATCATAATTTTTTAATCTTTAACTGTTTATATTATTTATGAAAAAAATATTTAGCACATTTTTTAATTTCTTTTTCTTATTTTATTAGGATAAAATTTAATATATGTTTGTTAATTTTTATTATTTTTAGTTATTGTTAAAATTTTTTTGTAAATACAAAGATAAAGAAAAAATTAAAACATAAAAATTTACAAAAATATTTCATTGAAAAAATTTCTTTTTGTATCATAAAAGAGGAGGAAAGATAAAAAATAAGGATAAAAAATAAAGTTAACAAAATGAAAAGAGATAAAATTAAAATTTAATAATTAAAACATAAAAAGAAAAAATAATATAGTTAAGAAAAAACAAAAAAGCAATGATAATAAAAAATAAAAACCTACGCAATTAAGAAAAATGAATAAAAGGGAATGAAAAGAGAGAGAACTTTATAAAATATTAAAAAAAGAAGTACACAAAAAGAAAATCAACATAATATTGAGAATAAAAAATATAAGTAAAGTTAAGTTCAAAAAAAGTAAAATATACAGATAAAAAATATAAAATAAAAAAGTTAATATACAATATAAATGAATGTGATAAAAACATAAAGAAGAATAAAATTAATATTATGAAAATTTAAAAGATATACTATAAAAATTTAAATAAAATAATAAAATTACGAAAATAAAAAAATAAGAAAATTATAAAAAATAAAATATTTAAATATAAAAGAGTTAAATTATATAAAAGAAAAAATATAATAAGTAAATATAATAAAAACACAAAAAATATTATATTTATAATAAAGTTTTGACAAAAAAATAATAAAAATAAATATAGAAAAAACAAATAAATAAAAAAGTATAAAAAAAATGAAGAAAAGAAAAATATGAGAAGAGATAAAAGTATAAAAAAGTTACAAAACTATTTCAAAAAAGAAAATAGAAAACATGGAAAAAAAGATATAAAAAACATAGAAAAAAAGAGAAAGAAGTAAAGTTAACACAAATAAAAAAGTTAAAAGTATACAAAGAAAAGATGGATAATAAAAAAAGAAGAGAGCAATAAAAAAGCAGACGAAATGCGAAATAAAAAAGTGTAAAAGCTTACGCAGACAAGAAGAAATTAAAAGTATAAGAAAATAATGATAGACAGAGCAAAAATAAAAAATAAAAACTTCTTAATTTAGTTAGAAAACATAATATAAAAAATAATAAAGAATAACAATAAAAACGAACAAAAGAAAAAAGATAATTTACAAAAGAACATAAAGAAAAAAAGTTTAATAAAAAAAGAGAGGGGTGAAAAAGATAAGAAGAAAGAAGAAGTTAAAAAGGCAAAGAAAAATAAAAGAAGATATTTATAAATAAAAAAATAATAAAAACAAATAATTAAAATTAATATAAATAAAATAATAAAATTAAATATATTAAAGTAAGGTTTATAAAAAAATAAAATGAAAAAACAAATAGAAAAATAATATAAAAAGATTAAATTATATAAAAGAAAAAACATAAAAAACAAGTAAAAAATAAAAAGTAAGAAAAAATTTGTATAGAAGCAAAAAAGAAGACAATAAAAATTTACAAAAGTATTTCAAAGAAAACATATACAAAAAAGAAGAAAAAATACGAAAAATATACATGAGGAAAAAGAAAAAAATAAAGTTAACGAAAAAGAGTAAATTAAAAGTAAATAAAAAAATAAGAAAAATAACAAAATATCGAAATAATAAAGATAACAAATAAAAACCAAAATAAAAAAGTGCAAAAACTTACGCAGATAAGAAAAAGTAAAAACTACAAAAAAATAACAATATATAAAACAAGAATAAATAATAAAAACTTTTTAATTTAACAAGGAAACATAATATAAAAAATAATAAAGAACAACAGTAAAAAATAAAAGAAAGAAAAAAACAATCTATGAAAGAACACAAAGAAAAAAAGTTTAATAAAAAAAGAGAGA
>CANQPF010000041.1 GCA_947625665.1 uncultured Clostridia bacterium
ACGCTTCTCTCATACATGATAAAAACCTCCATTTTAGTTCTTGTCTTATTATATATAAAAGAAATCAAAATGTCTAGCTTTGTTGAAAAAAAATTGTAATATATTTGCAAAAAAATTGTAATATTTACTCTTTTAGTATCTCATTCATCACTTTTGCAAGATATTTCATACTAGTAATACATTGTTCTAACGTATTTCCAGTAGATCCAACTTCTATAATATTTGCATATCTGCCAGTATGTTGATTATATCTAGATTTCGTAAGCATTATTGGCTTAAATAAACCTGGATACATCTCTTCAGCTTTTTCTTGTACTTTAATAGCAAACTTTAAATTTTGATTCCAATTAGGATGTTCTAATCCACCATTATTTGTTCCTATTACAAACATAATTTGCGCTGCATAATCATCATTAATTTTTACAGTTGGTGCATAATCACTCCTGCTACCAATTGCATCTCTATGTAAATCTATAATAATATCAGATGGATTTGACTTTAATATATTTTTTACTGTTTCTAAAGATCTTGTATATGAACCATTATATGCTGGATAATCATGGTACGTAATATCATGATATACATTATAATTACATTGACTTAAATATTTCTCCAATTCATTTCCAACTCTTGCAACAGTAAAGTTTAAATCCGAAGTTCTAAAATTCCCTGTAGGTGTATATGGATAAGCATCGCTAGAAGTGTAGCTTTCACAAGTATGCGTATGAAAAATAATAATGTTTTTATTTTCTATAGTAATATCTGGTTTTAGTATTTCATCAGTTAGCTGATAATCTGTTCCATTTTTTATTTTAACTTTTTCATATACAGTATTAAAATTTTCTTGTATTGGATTTTGAGTTACTATCTCTGTATTAGCTACAGCTGGTAATTCTTGAATTGTTAATTGTTTTTCATTACCATCATCCTTATTATTTTCTTCAACTTCTCCTTCGTTGCTTTCTTTAACTTCATCCTCTTCTGTTTTTTTTTCAATTTGATCTATACTACTAACTTGAGACTTTAAAATTTTTTTCATATATTCATTTTGACTAGATTCTTCTGTTTTTTCTGATTCTTTCTCTTCTGTTTCTTTTTCAAATGCAACTGGTACAGCTGTACTTAAGCTATTTGTTAAATTTTTTTTAGATGTAATTTTAAATAGAAATACAATAGCGACAATTGCTATTGTAATAATTACTATATAATTAACTAAATCCTTAATTTTTAATATTGTAACATTAAACATTTAAATCTCCTCGTACGTGTTTCTTGTATATATGTATATGCTACAATTATAAAAAATATGCATAAAATAAAAATGTACACAAAAAAAGGTAATTCACAAAGAATTACCTTTTACATCTCTATACATTTTTCCAAAACCAATCTAAACTATTATCAATACTCTTTTTACCTAATTTTTTTGCTTCCATATCATCAACCCATAGATATGCAAAAAATGTTACTAAAATAAATACAAAATCAATTGCTAAGCAATAGCAGAGAGTTTGCGAATTGTCTGCATATTCTTCTGTTAATGTAACTAGTTGAACTACATGAGTTATTAACAATATTAAAAAAGCAAACAATGGCATTGCAACAATATAACTTTTCTTCAATTCTTGTGCTAAAAATATTAACAATACCGTTGCCACAAGCACTAATAAAAGTGTAAATGGGTGTGCTATATTAAATATGAACATATCTTTCCTCCGTTTATCTTTTGATTAATCCTATATTTATATTACCATTACTATTTTTATATTTCAAGTATTATATAGAAAACTATTATTACTTTTTTATTTCATTTTTTTTACATTATTGTTACATTAATCATATTCTAGTTTAATTTTGATTCTATAAGTTTAGCTAACTTTTCTGCTTTTTTAGTAATAACTTTTTGATCAGTACCTTCAATCATAACTCTAACTAGAGGTTCTGTTCCTGATGGTCTAATTAAAACTCTTCCGTTTCCAGCAAACTCATTTTCAAGTTTTTCTATTGCTTCTTTTATTTGAGGATCTTTTTCATATCCATATTTTTTATTAGAGTCAACTTTAGCATTTACTAAAACTTGTGGATATACTTGCAGCATATTTGCTAATTCTGATGCGGATTTACCTTCTTCTAAAATAGCTTTTATTAGCATTAATGAAGTTAATATTCCATCTCCTGTTGGATTATAATCAAGCATTATGATATGACCAGACTGCTCTCCTCCTAAGTTATACTTGTTTTTAAGCATTTCTTCTAAAACGTATCTATCTCCAACTTGTGTTTGTATTAGTTTTAATTTATTTTTCTTAGCATATTTATTAAGACCTAAATTGCTCATAACAGTTGCAACAATTGTATCATTTTTTAATTTACCCTTTTTTATCATACTATTAGATATAATTGCTAATAGCTTATCTCCATCTATTTCATTACCTTTTTCATCAACAGCAAGGCAACGGTCTCCATCTCCATCATAAGCGATTCCAAGACTTAATTTATTTTCAATTACAGTCTTCTTTAAATTTTCCAAATGAGTTGAACCACAATTTTCATTTATATTAATCCCATTTGGAGTATTATTTATAATAACATGATTAATGCCTAATGCTGTAAATACTTTTTCTGCTACAACAGATGTTGCTCCATTTGCAGTATCAATTCCTACTATAAAGTCATTATTATGTAATTTTTCCATTGCATCGTCAAAGTTTTTTCTAAAGAAATAAACATATTCATCAAGTAAATCAAATCTATATTCAGCAACTCCTATTTTCTCATTTTTAGCAGTTAATTCCTCTAATTTGCCTGAATCCATAATTTCTTCAATTTCTTCTTCAAGCTTATCTGGAATTTTCATTCCTTTATTACTAAAATATTTTATACCATTAAATTCAAAAGTGTTATGAGATGCAGATATAACTACACTTGCATCAGCTTTTAATTTTCTTGTTAAATATGCAACTCCTGGTGTTGGCATAACTCCTAATAATTTTACATTTGCACCATAACTTAAAAATCCTGAAACCATAGCACTTTCAATTAAAGTTCCTGATATACGTGTATCTCTTCCTATTAAAATTACAGGTGTATGTTTAGAATGTTTAGATAGCACATACGCTCCAGCTTTAGCTACTCTATAAACTAATTCTGGTGATAGCTCTGTATTTGCTATCCTTCTAATTCCATCTGTGCCAAAATATTTTCTCATTTTTTTCATTCCTTTCCAAAAAGTTTTATATAATCTATTTACTAAAAAACATTTGCGCTTTTTCTTTAAAAGTAAGCTTAATTTCAATTGGTTCTCTTATATTTATCTTTTTATTATGTAATGCTAAATCTGGATTTTTTGTTGTTAGTTCATTAAGTTTTTCTTCTCCTATTTTTTCTTTAAGTATCTCAAGAATTTCCGGAATATATTTATAAATTGATTTTTCTCTATGAACATTTGTACCTAAAAAATGAACTAAATTATTTTCTAGCATTTTATTTATAAGCAGTTTTGCTCTTTTACCATTTTCTCCTATTATACTTCCATAGTCTGATTGAATATAAACCCCTTTATTTATTAATTCATATAAAATCTCTGGTTCTTTTTGTATATAAGGATATCTCTCCGGATGAGCTAATATAGGAACTACTTTATTTTTTCTTAACTTATATATATTATCATATAATTCTAAAGGCTCCTCTTCCATAGGTAATTCAAACAATATATAACTTGTATTGTTTATTGTTGAGGCTTGTGCATTTTCTAGCAAGTTCATTATATTTTTAGTCATATATATTTCGCTTCCTAAATATGTCTTTACATCCTTTAAATCATTAAACTTTTTAGAAAAAGTATCTAACCAAATTTCCCTTTCTTTTACACTTGTTTCATAATAATCTTCTATGTAATGAGGTGTATATACTATTTGATCAAACCCTGCCATTTTTGCTTCTTTCAACAAATTATGTGCTTCTTCTATACTTCTTGCACCATCATCTAAGTTAGGAAGTATATGTGTGTGAAAGTCTATCATTTACTTTTCCCTCTTTCTTTTTTCTTGTCTGTTTGTGATTATATACCACTAATATATTTTTTGCAACAAATTTTTATTCCATAAACAAAAAAGGGCAGAAAAAGTCTCTATACTTAATTCTTTCCTTTTTCTTCCCCTCATATTTTTTATTTTTTATCTTATGCTTTAACTTGATTTTCTTCTTTTTTTACTTCTAATTTTGACGTACAATGTGGACATCTTGTTGCTTTATATTTAATCTCTGTTAAACAATATGGACATATTTTGGTTTCAGGTTCCACTTCTTCTTTATCTTCACTTTTATCTAGTTTAGAAGCTATATCATTTCCAATTTCTTCACTTATTTTACTCAATTTATTTAAGTATCTTACAACTATAAATATTGAGAAAGCAATTATTAAGAAATTAACTATTGCTGTTATAAAATTTCCATATTTAATAGTAGCGTTTCCAATTTTCAATACCATATCTGAAAAATCAACTCTACCTGTAATCATTGAAACAAATGGCATAATTATATCTTCTACCAATGATGTTACTATCTTTTGAAATGCACCACCTATTACAACACCTATAGCCAAATCCATTATATTCCCTTTTAACGCAAATTCTTTAAATTCTTTTAGCATTTTTAATCTCCTTTTTTATTAATTGTTAGTATTTATTTGTGTTTGCATTATACCTTATATTTCGACAAATTTCAAGCTTTATTGTTTAAACTTTTAAAATCTTTAATTTTTAACGTATAAACTTTCTAATTTAGGTAATACTTGTAATAACAAATAAATTTAAGGAGGATTTTATGAGAAGAGATAATAGAAAACAAAATAAAAAGAAAACAAATGACAATATATTAACTTATTGCATGCTAGCTGCTACAATTTTAGTAGTTGCTATAATTTGGGTTATGAATTATTTGGGTAAAAAAGAAGAATCTAATAAATATGCAAATTTAGGAAATAACAAATTAAACACTATAACTAATACTTCCGGTAATATTGCAAGTACAAGTACTGAAATAGGAAAGTCTGTAAATGAAGTTATAAATTCCAATGCTACTACAAATAATGTTTCTACAAATTCTACAACTACAAATCAAACAACTTCTGTAACAAATAAAACTGCTACAAATAAATTTGCCAAAAATGCAAACACTACAAATGAAGTTTCAACTCCAAAAACTACAACTGAAACAAAATCTGTTGAAAAAAATAATGAACTTTCATTCATAAAACCAATTGAAGGAGAAATTTCAAAAGACTTTGCTAAAGATCATTTAATTTACTCTGACACTTTAAAAGAATGGACCTCACATTTAGGTATTGACATTAAAGCTAATGAAAATTCCGATGTTGTCTCTGTAGAATCAGGAACTATAAAATCCATAAAAAATGATCCTAGATATGGTGTGACTATTACTATCGAACATAATGATGGATTCCAAAGTATTTACTCAAATTTACAAACATCAGAAATGGTAGTTGAAGGTGAACAAGTAGATAAGGGTCAAGTTATTGCAACTATTGGAAACACAGCCTCTTTTGAGTCAAAAGATGAATCTCATTTACATTTTGAATTATTAAAAGATTTAACTCAAGTAAATCCAAATGAATATATAAAATAAACTTATATATTGCTGAAACCCCGCTACTTTTATTCAAGTTGCGGGGTTGAACCTTTCGAAACAATTTTTCTAGGATTAATTTCAATTCCTCTTTCGACAAAACATGCCTTACCCTCTTTCGTAAATACTACTTCCTGGATATTACTAAATGTTTTGCCTACTTTCCATTTGTTTTTACCAATAATAATCTCTGTTACTTCTCCATTCGGAGTCAAGAAAAATGCTACATTATCCTCAGAACCTCGATATTTAGTTTTACTCATAAATTCATAACTTTGTTTTAAGTTACCAAAACTAAACAATTCCAGTTTTCCTGTATTTTCGCTATAAAATATGGCTGATTTTTCGTTTGTGATAATTATATCTCTACCATTTAAAGAATCATAACTTAATCCCAAATGTACATTAAATCCTAATTCTTCAAGCTCAGAAATATTATAAACATCACCATTAAGGTCAATCCCATATACTTCTAACGTAAACCATCCTTTTCTAGCTGGAACCAAATCGATAAATTCTTTTTCGTCAATAACAATATGATCATCATAAACTGACATTGTATTGTCATCGTACGTACTTTTTAAGATAGAAATTCCATCTTTAGATAAAACATTTTCTCTTCCATTACTTTGTAATTTTTCAACTACTACTTCATTACTATTCAAATCTTGATATGTTATAAGCATTCTAATATAGTTTAGAAACAAAAAACTTCTTCCAAGTATAAAAAAAAGTAATACAAGCAGTATTAAAATTAAAAATCCATCTTGTAAAAATTCCCGCCAGTCAAATTCTTTAATTTTTTTTATCATGTTAGACTCCTTTTTTCTTTTGCATTAATAGGTTCATTTTTCAGCAAAGAGTTTTACTCTTTAAACCTACTAAATTATTAGTTGATTTCTCATACTAAACTTATAGGTTATCTTATATTATAACATATTTTGGATTAATTCTCAATTAAAAACATCTAATATTTTTAATAACTTCATCAATATTCTTATCTGTTGATTTACAATAAAATTTATTTTCCCTTTCGTATATTGAATATATCCTATAGACATCATCGATAGGGTTAATTACTATTTGAATATTACTAGATGGACTTACAAATATATCTCTAAGATGGAACACTTCATGTTTATTGGTCAATCCTTTATTATTACTTATAACTGCTGCATGAATATGACCTCTCCTTTCATATTGTCTTCCACCGGTAAATTCTTTCCATTCTGGTTCATAACGTTTATAATGTGTTCCAACACCATACATTATATCTGAATCTTCTAATTTAAATAGTTGTTCTAAACCTATATCTGTTGCTTCTTGTAATACTTTAAAAGCTTTTTCAGGCATATTTCTTAATACTCTTCCTTTTATATTTGTATTATATTTATTATCATTATTTTGAATACATATCTGAATAGAAAATGCAGACAATCCAAGTTTTTTTGTTAATTCGTCCAATATATCTAAAAAGCTAACTTTTTCTTTTTTCGGTTCAATTGCTACATATATACTTTTTGAATTTTCTATTCCACAATCATCAAGAAAAGCAGTATGTGAATACACAATTCTTTCTTCGCGTAAATATTTTTTATCTCTATCATAAAGACTTGTACTTACACTATATTCTCTTCCTTTTGGCAAATATCCACTAATACTTTGGGAAATACCGCTTCCATCTTTTCCTTTTATTAAACAACTCTCATATACTTCTCCACCTGGATGAAAATCGCATTCTCTCGCTCCAGAACATCCGAATCTTAAATACTGTTTATTTTTATCTAACAACTTCATTTTTAATAATATTTTTCTTATAATATAATCATTAAAAACTTGCGCTTTTGCAAATATAAAATTATCAATTCCGTTCATATCTACAATAATTGAATCATCACTACCATATTCAACATTTAAATTTAAACATTCACTTAACGGTAGTAAATTACATTTGGCATTTTCCAAATTAACTTCTTTAAGTTCTTCAATTTTATTATTGCAAAATTTTCTTTGTATTATCATATAATATTCATCTTTCACTTTTGCAATCCATACATTTTTATTATATTCTTTTATTTTCACATCATCTAGATTTTCTATTGCCCTTACTTTTAAAAGTTTATTACTATGTATTAATTTCATAATATCACCTAACTATTTAATATTTTTTCTTCAATATATTTTGCAACACCATCATCATTGTTATTAAACTCTGTTACAGAGTTTGCTATATCTTTAATATCTTGTTCTGCATTCTTCATTGCGACTCCCACTCCTGCATTTCTTATTATATCAAAATCATTATAGTCATCACCAAAAGCAATAATATTCTCTGTATTGATTCCTATTTTGTCAGTTAATGATTTCACGCTATTCCATTTTGATGCCTCTTTATCTACTATTTGGCAAAGTGTTCCATTATCTGTAATTATACCTTTACAAGATTTTGGTAACTCATCAATCACTTCTTTTGATATCGGCGTTTTACTGCATACCATTACTTTATAAGCTTTTTCAAAATTCATATTTTCTAAATCAACTATTTGATTAGGTGCATTTCCAAAAAAATCTGAAGTGTCAAAGTTAGAATATAAAGTATCATTTACTTCGATACTTATTTGATTATATCCTAAATTTTTAACATTTTTTATTATTTCTAAAGCATCTTCTCTAGTTATCTCTTTTTTAAAAGAAATTTCCTTTCCATTTAAAATACATGCTCCATTATAACAAATAATCGGATTATCCCTTAAAAGTTGTGGCACATATTTATAAGCATCTCTTGGTGGTCTAGCTGTTGCAAATAAAATATCATTATTCTCCTCTTTAAATTTTAATAATGTATCTACAGTATATTGTGATACAGTTTTGTCTTTTCTTAAAAGTGTTCCATCCAAATCCAAAACAACTATTTTTTTCATCTTTTTTACTCCTTTTCTAAAAATATATCTTTATTAATTTTATTAAAGAACTGCTTCCATTCTGCCATTTTAGTAGCAGACTTCCTTATTTTAACCTGATATACTTTTCCGTCATGTTCTAACATTTGATATTTTTGTTCATTTGTTGCTAATTCTACTGTATTTTGCATATCTATACCTTTTATTTTTATATTATACTTAGAAATCACTTTTAAATATTCATTCATTTGAGAAGTAGTAGTATCATCAGCAAGTATAATTGGAACATCGTTATTTTCCATATTTTTTGCTAAATGATTTAACACATAAACTCTATTTATACTTTCTTTGTAACTCTCAGAATAAGCAATTAAATCCGGTTGATGCTTTGATAAATCTAATAAAATATAATCAGTTTTTGGATCTAATACGTTATTCATTTTCCAAAAGTATTCACTGAAATCTTTTTGAAAAAGTCCGATAGTGGTCAAAATATTTTTGCAAAGCTTTTGTTTTATTTGCATTATATAATTTTCATCTGTCCTGTGTTGAAGCTGTATATACATTTTTTCTTTTGGCAAGCCATATTCTTCACAGGTCTTAACCATATTATTAATATCTAATGGTCTTTCAAAAAGTATTGCTTGTTTCATATTTTCTGGTATAACAGATTGAATATCTTTTATTCCTTCTAATTCTAAAACTCCAACTGGTAATTTCTCTGAAATTTTTAAATTATTTTCTATGGGATGATATTTTGACTCGTTTTTTAAATATTTTATTCTGTCTGGATATACTGCATGTATACCAATCATATTTACTCCATTTTTTATGGCTACCTTTAAATCTTGTATATTTTGTACTCTACAAAGCTTAAAAATATATTTTTTTTCTTCTACTTTCGCATTAAATTTTTCTACTAATTGAATATTGTTTTTAACCTCATATATTTTTTGCAATTCTTTTGTTTTAACACTTGTATTCCAAGTGTTAAAAGCTGTAACATATTCATCTATTGGTTGAAAATCTAATACATATCTCCAATTTTCTACTAATGGTTCATTTTCTTTATTAAATAAACAATTAATTATATTATCATAATTCACTGCCGGAACTCCTGCATATACTGTATTCCCCAATTGGGTTAAAAAGTTCTTACATAAGTCTAAAGTTTTAAAAGTTGTTACATTATTATCTAAAAGTAATATTTTACTTTTTCCTTTTTTTATTTCTTGAATTTCCTTACTATAAAATTTAGGAATATATTTGAATATATTAAAATCTATATCTTCTTCCATTCTATTTTCTCTTATTTTTTGTTTAGAACTAAAATGGCTATTTATATTTTTAGGAAATCTTTGTTTTTTTAATACTATTTTTAGATATGATATCATAGCAAATCCTAAAGCTATTCCTCCAAAAGGAAAAGATATAATATAATCAAAATCTATATTTTCTTTTTCTGCTTTATCTATAACTGATTTAACAAACTTAAAAATTGTTATATTATCATCTAATTCTCTCATTGTTCTATATTTCTTTGTATAATTATTTAATGATTTTATTAATTCAAATTGTTTTAAATTTAGTAAAAGTTCATTTAAAATATTTTTAGTTCCTTCATCATTATAAATAAAAGCATATAGTAAATCGCTTACCCCCTGTGCTAACTGTATTACTTTTTCACTCTCATTATTATGCAAATCATTATCATTTAAACTGTTTTGTTCTATCAAATTTACTATAAACATTATTCCTTCTAATAAATTATCTATATATGAATAAACAATAACTTTTTCAAAATATTTCAAATCTTTTTCTATTAATTTATTTTCGTTTACAATATCTAATATTTCAATACAAGTATGCATTAATTCTTTCCATCTGTCATTTAATGGTATATCATCTAAAAAAATATATTGTGGTAACCAATTATAAAATAGCTTTCCTCTTAAATATATAACTTTTTCTTTTTCAAATATTATTTTTTTATTTAATTGTATAAAAATTTCTCTCTTATTGTTGTCTTTTATTTTTTTAATTAAACTATTTAAAGCACATTCATACTCTTCAGTTTTGATTGAAGTAATACCTATTTTATTCGTATTATTTGACAATTTTTTTAAAAATTCAGGCATTTGAATTTCATTTTTATTTATTCCTATAAGTAAATCATCATTTTTTATCTTATTTTTTGTTTTTTCTTCTGTTATATTTTCAATAAAATTTTTCCATGTTTTATTTATTTGTTGGTTTGGCTCATGCTCAATCTTTAAGGCCATCCCTCCATTATTTTTTACAATTTCGAAAAGATTGATATTTTCACTTGAATCATCAACTAAAAATCTAACCTTTCTACCCATATTTATAATCGTTTCAACAAATTCTTGTTTTTTGAATTGGTCCATATTAAAAGTTTCTTTTATATTTTCTTTTTCAAATTTAAGTTTTGATCCAATAACAGTATAATTTAAATAATTTAAATTGGCTTTATCTATTATTCCATCTATTACTCCTCTTATAAAAGATTCATAACCTGCTGTTAAAAAAATGATTTTTAATCTATTTCCAAAATAAACAGATAAATATCTTATAAACTTTATTGCCTCATCATAAATCTTTACAAGCTTTTGAGCTGTATATACACCAGCAATATAAAATCTCCAACTATTAGTATAATCGCCTATATTACATAATTTATCTAAATTTCCAACTTTCTTTACATAATTACCGCTAATATTCTTTTCTATTAAATCTAAAGTTTCAATCCTAAACTTCTTTAATTTTTCATCTGTAGGATTTGAATAAGTCTCGTCATTTATTTTTTTAAATTTATCTATATTTTGTTTAGAAATCAAAAGGTCATCACATATACATGCACGATACCATGATGTAGTATTAATTATAGTTCTATCAACATCTAATATTACAACATCACTATCAACGTTAATTAAATTATTTATCTCATTTTTTATTAGTGGCATAAATATCATCCCCCTATTATACAAAATCTCTATTTAGACATTTGAATTTTATCATATTTTTGTTATTTTTTCAACAATTATGTAAATTGTATATTCATATTCTATATTAATTTTCTCTTTTGTAAGCATGTTTATATTGTGGTATATTATGATTTATGATATATTAAGATAGAATATAATAAATTATATATAAAGTTATATGGAGAAAATAGCAATGCAAATTTTAATAGGAAATATAGTAGCATTAATTGCCTCTTTAGTAATGGTATATTCTGGAATAATAAAACAAAAGAAAAAAATCATATATGCACAAACAATACAAATAGGTCTATATATCCTAAGTAATCTGATTCTTGGAGGAATAACAGGAGCAATAATAAATGCATTAAGTTTCATAAGAAATGTATTATGCTATAAAGATAAATTAGGATATAAAGAAAAAATAATAATTACAATACTTGCAATTATATTATCTTTATCATTTAATAATCTAGGTCTAATTGGCATTTTGCCATTAATAAGTACAATAATTTATTTATGGCTAATGAATATTAAAAACATTGTGAAATTTAAAATTTTAGTCATATTTACAATGACACTATGGTGTACTTATGATATATACATAAAATCATATTCTTCAGCAATATTTGATTTTATGAATATAATTGCTAATATTGTTACAATTATTTTTCTTTTACTCCCTTCGAATGATAATTAACAAAAAAATTTTAATACATTTTAAATATTTAAAAATAATTATACATTAAATCACAAATTATGTTATAATATATTTGTTCAGAAAATTTCTGTACAAATAACATAAATAAACAAATTTAAAAATAACATTCAAGGAGAGGACAATATGAGTAAACAACATAATAAACAAAAAAACAAATTAAAATATATAATAGTTACAATTTGTGTTTTAGCCATTATTGGAGGCATAAGTTATTTTATATATCAAAAATATAAAGGAAATTCAAGTGAAGATATTTATAAAGACATAAAAGTAGATGAATCTGAGCCAAATATAAATATAGCAAAAGTAAAATCATTGCAACAAGAAAATGCAGAAGTAAAAGGATGGATACACATTGATAATACAATAATTGATTATCCTATTTTACAATCGCCAGATAATGAATATTACCTAAAACATAATTATAAAAAAGAAGAATCAAAATATGGCTCAATTTATTTAAAAAACAAGTGTGATATATCAAATAATAATTCAAATCTTATCATTTATGGACATAACTTAAATGATGACCAAATGTTTAATACTTTATTGAAATACGAAGATAAAAACTTTTATGATACGCATAAAACAATTAAAATAGCAACTGATAGTGAAGAACATGATTATTCTATTATATGTGCTTTTAAATCAAGAATATTTTACCAAGATGAAACTGATGTATTTAGATATTATAATTGCATAAATTTTGAAAATGAAGATCAATATAATGAATATATAGATAATTGTAAAAAAATACAGTTATATGATACTGGAATATCAGCAAATTATGGAGAACAACTAATTACACTAATTACTTGTGAATATTCTCAAGAGAATGGAAGAATGGTTGTAGTAGCAAAAAGAAATACTTAAAATTGAATATAAAAAACAAAAAAGTGAGTATAAGAAAATTATATCTTATCTCACTTTTCATTTTTTATCATAATTTATTAAAATACTAACCCTGTGTTAGGCTCATCATCTAATATTTGATTATATTCTTCTTGCTCTGATACATCAACTTCTTGTGCAAATACTTTAAAATTACAACATACTCCTATTAATAGTAAAAATACCAATAGTATGCTTATTATTTTTTTATTCTTCTTCAAATACTCCGTATTCTGGCACTTCCACTTCTTTTATAATTTTTGTAGCTTTAACTAATGCTGGAACATATAATAAGACTTGCACAACATATATAATGATGGTTCTTACACCGTCTGTTCCACCTGTTACGTAATTTCCTATTGTGTTGTTTGTAAACATTATAGCCTGCATTAAGAAAAAGTCATTTAAAGTATGAACTAAAGCAGTAGCCCATAAATTTCTTGTTTTCAAATATACAGCTGC
>CANQPF010000042.1 GCA_947625665.1 uncultured Clostridia bacterium
AAAGAAACATTAAGAGATAATTATAGTATTTGCCCAAATTGTGGACATTATTTTAGAATGCATATTAATAAAAGAATAGAGTTGATTTTAGATGAAGGGACATATAAAAAGTTTGACTTAGATATAGAAACTAATAATCCTTTAGGATTAGAAGATTATCCTAAAAAGCTAAAGTCACTACGTAGTAAAACAAGAATTATGGAAGCAGTAGCATGTGGAACTGGAAAAATTAAAGGTGAAGAAGTCGTAATATGTATCATGGATAGTGGCTTTTTAATGGGAAGCATGGGAGTAGTTGTTGGTGAAAAAATAACTTACGCTATTGAGCAAGCAATAGAAAAAAAACTTCCTTTAATTATATTTAGTGTATCTGGTGGAGCTAGGATGCAAGAAGGAATTATTTCTTTGATGCAAATGGCAAAGACAACAGCAGCATTGACAAAATTAGATGAAGCTGGAGGACTATATATTTCTGTATTGACAGATCCTACTTATGGAGGAGTAACTGCATCATTTGCAAGTTTAGGTGATATTATTTTAGCAGAACCAGGAGCAATGATAGGATTTGCAGGTCAAAGAGTTATAGAACAAACTATAGGAGAATCTTTACCAGAAGGTTTTCAAACAGCTGAATTTTTATTGGAACATGGATTTATAGATAAAATAGTTGAAAGAAGAGAGCTTAAAGATACAATTTATAAATTGATTCAGTTTCATAAAGTTAGTTAGCTTTGACTGTTGATATATTAAAACTGAATTATTGTAAATGAGAAAGGAGTGAAAGAAGTGGCTAAGTTAACTGCGTGGGAAAGAGTAGAGATAGCTAGAGATCCTAAAAGAAAAACAGCTTTAGAATATATTGAAAAAATTTTTGACGAATTTATTGAATTACATGGAGATAGAAATTTCAAAGATGACAAAGCAATAGTTTGTGGCTTGGCAAGAATTGGAAAGCAAAACTTTACAATTGTAGCTGAACAAAAAGGTAGATCTACAAAAGAAAATATTGAAAGAAATTTTGGAATGCCTAATCCTGAAAGTTATAGAAAAGCTATTAGATTTATGAAACAAGCTGAGAAATTTAAAAGACCTGTAATAACTTTTATCGATACTAAAGGTGCTTATCCTGGAATAGGTGCGGAAGAAAGAGGTCAAGGAGAAGCTATTGCAAAGTCAATGTTTGAAATGTCAAGACTTAGAGTTCCAATTTTATCAATTGTTATTGGTGAAGGTTCAAGTGGAGGAGCTTTAGCTTTAGGTGTTGGAAATAAAGTAATAATGTTAGAAAATGCTATATATTCAATACTTTCTCCTGAAGGATATAGTAGTATTTTGTGGAAAGACTCAACAAGATATAAAGAGGCTGCTGAAAAAATGAAACTTACAGCAAAAGATTTATACGATTTAAAAGTAATTGATAAAATTATAAAAGAACCAGTAATAGAAAATGATGACGAAAAAGAGGAGTCTTTCGAGAAAATATGTAATAGTTTAAAGAGAGAAATAAAAAAAGATATAAAAGAAATGTTAGAGAAATCTTCAGAAGAAATTGTTGAAGAAAGATATGAAAAATTTAGAAATATGGGTGAATTTGTAACACTTGAAAATCCAAATTCAGAAAGAGAAGAATAGGAGGAAGAAAATGATTTTAAAAGATAAAACAATATTAATAATGGGAATTAGAAATAAATGGAGTATTGCTTATGGAATAGCAAAATCTGCCTATGAGAATGGAGCTAAACTTATATTTACATTTATGGGAGAAGAAAATAGAGAAAAAATAGAACAGTTAACTGAGGAATTTGAAGGAAGAACTTTATATGCTTTAAATGATGCTTCTCAAGATGAATTAGTAAAAGAAGTATTTGCAAAAATAAAAGAAGAAAATGGAAAAGTTGATGGAATCGTTCATGCAATAGCACATGCTAATACAGAAGATCTTCACAATGATTTTATTTATACTAGTAAAGAAGGATTTAGTCATGCAAATGATGTTAGTGCATATTCTTTTGTGTTAGCAGCAAGAATGGCAAAAGAATTAGATATGCTAAATGAAAATGCAAGTCTAGTTACTTTGACATATCATGGTTCAACAAAGGTTTTAGAAGGATATAATGTAATGGGGATTGCAAAAGCAGCATTAGAATCAAGTGTTAGATATTTAGCTGAAAATCTTGGAAAAGAAGGAATAAGAGTAAATGCAGTATCAGCAGGACCTATAAAAACATTATCTGCAAAAGGAATAAAAGACTTTGGTTCAATTCTTACAGAAGTTGAAAAACGTGCACCTCTTCATAGAAATGTAACAACTATTCAAGTTGGAAATGTAGCAACATTTTTATTAAGCAATATGTCTGATGCAATAACAGGTCAAGTTGTTTATGCAGATAGTGGATATAATATAATGGGAGTTTAAGAAGGTTACAGGTGTAGCCTTTTTTTATTGAAAATAGATTATTTTTATGATATAAATTACATATATTGAATATAGAAAAATTGTAAAAATGAGGTGAAAGAATTGAAAGTTATTTTAGTAAACGGAGGTCCTCATAAAGAGGGCTGTACTTATACGGCATTAAAAGAAGTTGCTGAAGCTTTAGAAGATGAAGGTATTGAAACAGAAATTTTTTGGGTTCAAAATAAACCTATAGGAGGATGTATTGCATGTAAAACTTGTGCAAGAACAGGAAAATGTGTTTTTGATGATGTAGTAAATCAATTTGTTGAAAAAGCAAAAGATGCAGATGGATTTATTTTTGGAACACCAGTACATTATGCTGCAGCTGCAGGAAATATTACAGGATTTATGGATAGAGTATTTTATTCAGCTTCATCATCAGGAAATGCTGATAGATTTTTATATAAACCTGCAGCAACAGTAATATCTGCAAGAAGAGCCGGAACTACTGCAACATATGATCAATTAAATAAATATTTTGGAATAACACAAATGCCAATTATTTCATCAAGATACTGGAACATGGTTCATGGATCAACTCCAGAAGATGTTGTAAAAGATGAAGAAGGAATGCAATGTATGAGAATTCTTGGAAGAAATATGGCATATTATTTGAAATGTATACAAGCAGGGAAAGAGAAAGGAATAGAGTTACCTAAACAAGAAAATACAATATTTACTAATTTTATTAGATAAAATTTTTACTTAAAATATTGAAAAAAACTCGTTTTTATGTTAACATATTGGAGAGGAAATATGTTATAGAGGGGAAAAATGAGTAAAGGAAAACACAAAAAATCGCAAGTTAATAAAGTTGCAGATAAAAATGAAAAAAATTTAGAAGATATAGAATCTTTTGAAGAAATAATTGAACCAATAAAGCCAAATAATGAAGAAAAAAGTTTGGTAGTAGTAAAGAAAAATAGACATGCAAAAGAATCAGATGTAAAAATTATAGAGTTTGTAAAGAAATTCATAACTATTACATTATTTTTTGTTGCATGTTATTTAATGATGCAATTATTAAATGAAAGGTTTATTATCGGTGAGCACAATACTTCAGTAGCATCTTTCATATATGAAAGTTTTAATTGTAAAATAGATATTTTAAAACATTATTTTGAGCCAACAAAATTTTTATATAATTATAGTATTTTTATAGCATTCTATTTGATTATTTATGGAATTACAAATAAAGCTAAAATATCTTGTACTATCGTTTCAATATTTACTTTTTGTTTTGGCGTAATAAACTTTATCGTTATGCAAGTTAGAGGAATAGCTTTTTCAATCTCAGATATATTCGCACTTAGGACGGCAATAAGTGTTTCGGAAAGATTAGAAATAGATTTTACCTTAGATTTTTTTGTTGCTTTAATAATTTTTATCGTTTCAAATGTAATATTATTTAAAATTTTAAAAACAGATAAAATTAAAAGAAAAGAAAGCAAAAAAACTAAAAATTTAAAATTTAGAGCTTTAAATTTGGGATTAGGATGTTGCTTCATAGTATACTTATTCACATTTGATGAACATATAAAAAATATAGATAATTGGAATATAAACAATAACTATAGTGAATTAGGGGCAAATGTTACATTAATTGGACTTATTAAAGATATGCAAATTGATAAACCAGCTGGATATAACAAGGAAGAAGAAAAGAAAATACTAAGTAAATATGAAAATAATAATATTACTAATAAAGAAAAACAAAATCCAAATGTAGTAGTTGTTGTAAATGAATCATTTGCAGATTTACAATCACTTTATTATGATTTAGATATAGAAGAGGATAATATACCTTATTTTCATGAGTTACAGAATAATGAAAATGTAGTTTCTGGTTTTATGCATTCTTCTGGTTATGGTGGTGGAACTGCAAATGTAGAATATGAATTTTTAACACAAAATACAACAGCCTTTTTACCAGAAGGTTCTATACCATATCAGCAATATATACATAAAAATATTAAAGAATCTATTATTGCATATTTAAATAGTATGAATTATAATACTTATGGAATACATCCTTATTTTAGAGATGGATATAGTAGATATAAAATTTATAAATTATTAGGTTTTAAGGAATCACTTTTCTTAGAGAATATGGGAAGAATAGGAGATTCATTAAATGAATATCCTTCTGATTCTGTGACTTATGCGTATTGGTATGGTATAATGAATGAGAAAAAAGATAATGGGGATCAAAATCCTAATTTTACTTTTATTTTAACAATGCAAAATCACCAACCTTATGTAAATACAGATAATGAAAATAGAAAAAAATATCATGAAGATGAAGAATTAAATTCATATTTGCAAGTTCAAAATGAATCTGATGAAGCATTAGAGGAGTTAATTAAATATATAGACGAATATGATGAAGATACCATTTTATTATTTTTTGGTGACCATCAACCTAATATTGAAATTTTACATGAAAAGGAGTATCATAGTAAGTATTCAAAAGATGAAACTCAATATCTTGTACCTTTTATGATTTATGCTAATTATGATATTGAAGAAAAGTCTGATGTAGAGATAAGTACAAATTATTTACAAAGTATGTTGTATGAAACGGCAAAAATATCAAGAACGCCATATGCAAGATATATGTCAGAATTAAGAAAAGATATACCAATAATAACTTCTCAATATTATAAAGATAATGAGGGAAAACTTTATAGATATGATGATAAACGTTCACCTTATTATGATAAGATTCAAGACTATTGGAAAATGGTATATTACCAAATGTTTGATAATTAAAGGATAGTAGGAAAATAAATAGAAAACAAATGAAAGAAGGCAAAGAATAACATGCAAAATATATACATAGTACTAACATATACAGGAACAGTTATATCTAAAATGATAAAAGGATTTACAAAAGATAAGTTTTGTCATAGTTCTATATCGTTAGACCTAGAACTAAAACAAATGTATAGCTTTGGTAGATTTTATAAATATACACCGTTGTTGGCAGGATTTGTTCATGAACATATAGATAGTGGAACATTTAAAAGATTTAATAAAACAGTAGCAAAAGTATACTCTTTAGAGATTACTGATGAACAATATGAAAAAATAAAAAAAATAATGAAAGATTTTGAAAAGGAAAAGTCAAAATATAAATTTAACTTTATAGGTATGTGTGCTGCTGGTTTTGATAAAAAAATTCATCCAAAAAATTATTTCTATTGTGCTGAATTTATAAAATATGTATTGGAAGAAGCGGGAATAGAAAAGCAATTACCTAGGATAGTAAAGCCTATACATTTTGAACAAATTGATGGGGCGGAAGAAATATACACAGGACTTTTGCAAGAATATAATTTGAAGAAAATGGATATAACAAAAACAATACCTGAAAAAATATTAGAAAAAGAAGGAGATGCAGTATCATGAATGAAAAAAAGAAATTCTATATAACGACACCAATATTTTATCCAAGTGGTAAATTTCACATAGGAACGGCATACTGTGAAACTTTGACAGATTGTATAAAAAGATATAAAGAGGCAAGAGGTTATGATGTATACATGTTAACAGGACTTGATGAACATGGACAAAAGATTGAAACAGTTGCAAAAAAACAAAATAAAACACCGCAAGAATATGTTGATGATATGGCTGAAGAAGCTAAAAAGTTATGGGAACTGATGGATATAAAATATGATGACTTTATAAGAACTACTGAAGATAGACATGTTGAAGCTGTCCAAAAGATAGTTCAAATTTTCTTAGATAAAGGTGATATATATAAGGGAGAATATGAAGGTTGGTACTGTATGCCTTGTGAAAATTATTTCACAGAAACACAATTAGTTGATGGTAAATGTCCTGATTGTGGTAGAGAAGTTAAAAAAATGAAAGAAGAAGCATATTTCTTTAATATGAAAAAATATGAACAGTGGTTGAAAGAGTTTTATGCGGAAAATCCAGATTTTATAGTACCAGAATCAAGGAAAAATGAAATATTTAAAAATTTCATAGATCCAGGACTTGAAGATTTGTGTATAAGCCGTTGCACTTTTGATTGGGGAATTCAACTTCCAAATGACCCAAAACATGTTTTATATGTATGGCTTGATGCTTTAACAAATTATATTACAGCTCTTGGATATATGTCAGATGATGATACTTTGTTTAAAAAATATTGGCCTGCAGACTTACATGTAGTTGGAAAAGAAATTATAAGATTCCATGGAATTTATTGGCCAATTTTTATACATGCATTAGGGCTAGAATTACCTAAAAAACTATATGCACATAGTTGGATTGTTATGAAAGACGGTAAAATGTCAAAATCTGTTGGTAATGTTATTTATCCAGAGACATTGATTGAAAGATATGGATTAGATGCAACAAAATATTATTTATTGAGATTAATGAGTTTTTCACAGGATTCAATGTTTACCCCAGAAGATTTTATAGAGAGATATAATTCTGATTTAGCTAATGATTTGGGAAATCTTTTAAATAGAACAATTGGTATGATTAATAAATATTTTGATGGAATTATTCCAACAGATGCTAAAGAAGAAACTGAATTTGATGAGGATTTAAGAAACACTGCAAAAGAACAGTTAAAAGAAATAGAAGAAAAGATGGATGCATATCATGTTAGAGCAGCAATTGAAGCATTATGGAAATATATTTCAAGAACTAATAAATATATTGATGAAACAGCTCCTTGGGTATTATCTAAAGAAGGAGATACAGAAAAATTAAAATCAGTAATGTTTAATTTAGCTGAAGCATTAAGAAAAATTGCAATTTTGGCTTCACCATTTATAGCAGGTTCTTCTAAAAAAATATTAGAACAATTAGGTATAAAACAAGAGGATGCAAATTGGAATAATGTTTTAGATTATGATACTATAAAGGCGGATACAAAAGTTATTTCACAAGGAGAACCTTTATTTATAAGACTTGATAAAGAAGAGGAAATTGAATATATAAGAAATGCTATGCATGGAAAATAAATAATTATACAATAAAAGGAAAAGTTTTTAACTTTTCTTTTTATTTTTGTGTGTAAATGTATAAAAAGGATAAAAATGACACAAATTATATCTATAAATGAATTTTTTTAAGGAGTGTGAAAAATATGTCAGAACATCCAATAGAAGGTCTTATGACTACTGCAATGAATAGTATTCAAAATATGATAGATGTTAATACAATTATTGGAGAGCCAATTGAAACATCAAATAATATCATAATTATACCCATTTCAAAAGTATCATTTGGTTTTGCAGCAGGAGGAAGTGAATTTAAAGGTGAAACAGTTAATGAATATCAAAAGAAAGAAAAAGAAGAAGCTATACAATATAGATTACCATTCGGTGGCGGATCTGGAGCAGGTGTATCTATAAATCCAATAGCTTTTTTGGTAATTCAACAAAATAACGTAAAATTAATGCCAGTTGAACATGCTTCATCTATAGATAAATTATTAGATTATATTCCAGAGATAATTGAAAAAACTAACAATATGATTAATAGATGTGTTCAAAATAAAAAGGAAGAAACTAATAGAATTATAAATCATATTGAGAAAACATCAAAAGAAAACAGAGAGGCAAGTATAAAAAAGGCAAATGAACAAGAAGAAAATAAGACTAGATTAAAAAGAAAGATAGAAGAAGAACGTGAGAGAATAAAAAAAGAGAAAAAGGAGATAAATGATACACCAAAACAAAAAATAGAATATGAATACGAATATGATGAAACTTCAGGGTTAGGTGATTTAGATCTTGATGATTAAAATTATTAAAAATGCATATTAATGCATTTTTTTTTATATTTTGGAAACAATAGTTACAGGTGATTAATTTGAGTAAAGGTAAAAATAATAAGAAGAACATAAAATCAAAATGGATATTAGGGGTTGCTATAGGAATATTTGTTATAGTAGGAGTAATTTACGCATGGAATACATATTCCTCAAAACAATATTCTTCAGGAAATTATGATGCGGAAAGGACTGTTGCTGAAAATGAAAATGATGATAACAATAATCAAGAAAGTAATGATGAAGAACAAGTAGGTCCTGCTACTACACCAGAACCGGAACCGGAACCGGAACCGACTCCAGCTCCAACTCCGGCTCCAGTAACTTCTGAAGAACAGATTAGCACATTTTCAACTAAAATATATAATAAGGAACAAGCAAGACAAAACAATATTAATATAACTTGTTCATCTTTAAATGACACAATTATCGCAAATGGTGCAACTTTTTCTTTTTGCAATACAGTTGGGCCTGCAACTACTCAAAAAGGTTATCAAAAAGCAGATATCTTCGATAAAAATGGCAGAAAGAAAAAAGGACTTGGGGGAGGTAATTGCCAGATAAGTACTACTTTGTATAATGCAGTTGCTAGTATTCCAAGTATAAATATAACAGAGAGACACCAACATAGTAATTATGTTCCATATATAGAAAAAGGAAAGGACGCTGCTGTTGCCTATGGTGGTTATGATTTAAAATTTGTAAATTCAACTGGATATGATATAAAAATAAAAGCATCTTCTGATGGAAATTCGGTAAATATCTCAATTATAAAATTAAAATATGACTAAAAGGTATCCTACTTTTGGATACCTTTTAGTTAATTTCGTAGCAAATTTATCCAGTTATAATAAATTGATTTTGACATTGAAAAGAGATTTATTTTATCTACATTTTTAGTTGCAATTAGATTACATGTTGATATGGTTTCACCATCTAAAACATAGTGTATTTCACCAAGTTTTTGACCAGATGAAATTGGAGCACTTATGTTTTCGTCCAATATTATTTCTTGTTCGATATTTTTATCTTCACTTTTTTGTAATAGAACTCCGACATTATTTTCAAGTTTTAGATCTACATCAGATTGAATACCCTTTTTTACAAGTACATTTGTAACGACATCATCTTTTTTTCCAAATTCTTTAAATGTGAAATTACTGAATCCGTAATCTAATAATTTTGTAGCCTCTTCAAATCTTAATTTTGTAGAGGGTGCTTTCATAATAACAGCAATTAAAGATAATCCATTTCTAGTTGCACTAGCTGAGAGATTATATAAAGCCAAAGAAGTTGAACCTGTTTTTAATCCTGTTGCACCTTGATAATTGCGGATTAACTTGTTTGTATTTACTAATTCAGATTTTCCGATTGCGTAAGCTATCCATCCAGATAGTTGTGAATTTAGTTATTTCAGGATATTTGTTTAATAATTCTTTTGACATGAGAGCAATATCATAGCTTGATGTTACATGACCATCTTCGTCTATACCATGGCAATTTTTAAAACATGTATCATTCATTCCTAATTCTTTCGCTTTGTCATTCATCATTTGTACAAAAGCTTCTTGAGAACCTGCAATATATTCTGCCATTGCTACAACGCAATCATTTGCAGAAACTACACATATAGCTTTTAACATTTCCTCAACTGTGAGAGTTTCAGTTGTGTCTAACCATATTTGAGAGCCACCCATAGCAGAAGCTGTTTTTGAACATGGAATAGGTTGATCATAAGTTAAAGCTCCTTTTTTTAATTGTTCCATGATTAATAAAATACTCATAATTTTTGTGACCGAAGCAGGTCGTAATTGTTCATGTGAATTATGAGAATAGAGCACTTGACCTGTAGATTGTTCTATTAGAATTGCAGAGCCAGACTCTAAATTTAAAGTGTTTGCATCTGATAATTCTGCTGCAGTGTCTTCAAGAACTTCATTAGATGTATTTGTATTATTAGCAATAGCAAATGGAGCTAGGGAATAACAAATCAACATCATTAAAACAATTAAACTAATTGATTTTTGTTTCATACATTTTCCTCCATCCTAAATATCTATAGTAAATATATGTTTTCTTTAGGTTGAATATACTAATACTGTTGAAAAAATTGATAAAACAATGTATAATATAAGATATAAAAAACTAGGAGGAAGTACAATGTATTTAATTGTGGGGTTAGGAAATCCAGAAGAAGACTATAGTAATACAAGACATAATATGGGATTTAATGTTATAAATAAACTATCCGAAAAATATGACATTGAAGTTAAAAATAAAAAGCATAAAGGTCTTGTTGGAAAAGGCATAATAGAAAATGAAAAAGTCATATTATTAAAACCACAAACATTTATGAATCTTAGTGGAGAATCAATTAGAGAATGTATGGACTTTTATAAACTACAAAAAGAAGAGTTGATAGTTATTTATGATGATATAGACATAGAACCAGGAGAAATTAAACTGAGAAAACAAGGAGGACCTGGATCACATAATGGTATGAAATCAGTTGTACAACAATTACAAACAAAAGAATTTTCACGTGTTAGAATAGGAATTGGATCTCCAGAAGATAAGTCTGATTTAATCCAATATGTGATTGGAGGAATAGAAGAAGAACAAATACCTTTATTAGAAAAAGGAGTAGATAAAGCTACGCAAGCAACTATTGAGATTATAAAAAGCGGAATTGATATAGCAATGAATAAGTTTAATTAGGCTTAAAACAGGGCTAGAAGGAAGGATGAACATATATGTTAGAAATTATTATAAACACCAAAAAAGACGAAAAAGAAATAGAATTATTAGAAGATAAAGAATTAATTGAGTATTATACAGAAAATAAAAAAGAAGAAAGAAATGAAGGAAATATTTATTTAGGTATTGTAAAAGATATATTATCAGGAATGCAATCAGCTTTTGTAGATATAGGAACGAGAAAGAAAGGTTTTATTCATTTAAAGGATATTTTACCTAAAATTGATTTGAAAAAGGATAGTATAAATAAAATTGAAGAATATGACATAAAAGAAGTAATAAAACCTGAACAAATGCTTTTAGTACAAGTGAAAAAAGACAGTAATGATCGCAAAGGAGCTAAAGTTTCAACACATATAAATTTACCAAGTAAATATATAGTATTTACCCCTAATACAGATATTATAACTGTGTCACAAAAAATAGAAGATAAAGAAGAAGCAAATAGATTAATAGAATTAGTTAGAGATAATATATCTAAAAATAATGGGGCAATAATTAGAACAGCAGCTGTTGGAAAAACAGTAGAGATAATTAAAGATATAAAAAAACAAGAAGAAAAGTGGAAAAAAATAAAGGAAAAGTTTGAACAACTTAGAAATTTAGATAAAAAAGAGCCTACTTTAATTTATCAAAATGAAAGTCTTATAGAAAAGTTATTAATCGATTTATTAAATAAACAAATTGAAAGAGTTATAGTAAATGATAAGGAAGATTATAAATTAATAAAAAAATGTATTGAAGAAAATGAAGAATTAAAAAATTTAAAATTAGAAGTGAAAGATATAGAAGAATTTGAAAATGCTTATGACTTAAAAACAAAAAAAGAAAAAATACAAAATAGAAAAATTTGGTTAAAAAGTGGAGGATTTATAACTATTGATAAAACAGAGGCTTTAACTGCAATAGATGTAAATACTGGAAAGTATACAGGAGATAAAAGTTTAGAAGAAACTGTAGTTAGAGTTAATAAAGAAGCTACTGTTGAGATTGCAAAACAACTCCGACTAAGAGATATTGGTGGAATAGTAATTATTGATTACATAGATATGAAAGATGAGAAGGATAGAGAAGAAGTTAAAGAATTATTAAAAGAAAAATTAAAAAATGATAGAACAAAAACACAAGTTGAAGGATTTACAAAATTGGACTTAATGGAGCTAACTAGAAAACATATTTGTAGTCATAAAGAATAGGAGGAGTTTTATGGAAATTGAAATAAATGGAAAAGGTCATATTTTAAGAGCGATAAAACAAGATAATGACTCAATTATATATTATTTAAAAGTTCCGAAAACAGGAGAATATATTAAGATCGGGGGAGGAGCACCTAAAGTTGCAAATGAGAACATTGTGTTAAGGCAACATACTTTGAAACAAGAAGTTGCTGATCAGATTAAAGATATTGTGAATTCTATAAGTAAAGAAGAGATAGAGAAAGAATCGGAACGTAATAAAAAACTCGTTGATTATGCAAAATCAAATAATTTAAATTTAAAAGGTATAGTTTTTTTAGATTTAGAGGATTTAGTTACAGACAAAGATAATAAAGATAGAGATGAGGAAGAAAAAGAAGAGTTAAGCGAAGAACGTAATAAAAAAGATTTGCAAAGAGAAAAAGAATTAGAAGAAGATAAATCAAAAGATGACAAAGAAAATGATAAAGATAAAGAAGAATTAAATGATAAGAATAAAGATAGAGATCAACATGAAAATAAATTTAAAGAAAGTCTTAGAACAAATGTAGAAGATATAAATGTGAAACAAGAAGTTGATATAACAGAAAGAGCTAATGATATGAAAAATCTAAGACAATGGCTAAGCAAATATTCTAGAAG
>CANQPF010000043.1 GCA_947625665.1 uncultured Clostridia bacterium
GTTTTTTTAGCCATTTTTAGAGAATTTTATAACTTGCTGAAAATTCAATATTTTTATTAACTTTATAAGATCATCATTATAAAAATGTATTTTGAATATTATTATAAATAATGTAACTTGTTTAATAAAATATAAAAACGCCTTAAAAACGAATTTAAGACGTTTAATAAATATAATATATATAAGATTATATATATATAAATTATTATTTAATTTTTATCAGTGTTAAAAATTTTTGAGTTAATTATAAAAAATTACATAATTAACAAATGTTCGTTTTTTAAAATTATAATACGAATATTTTAAAATCCTAAAACTAAAAATTTAAAACTTAAAAATCCAAGTTTAAAATTTATAATTGTATTTTCATTTTTTTATAATATATATTCTAAGAAAACTAAAATTTTATTAAAGTTAAAAAAATTATTTTTACTATTCTTTTCTTTTGAAAATTAGCCCCTCTCTCCTACCCTAGTAATTTTTATAGTTTTATTTTATTTCGGATTTTTATCTATAATATATCTTTTCATTATTTGAATAATATTCTACTTTTGGTCTATAAGAATTTTTATTAATTAGTGTAAATCTTTTCAAACAGGTATCAATTTTCAAATTATTATCGTTCTCATCAACACAAGTATAATTTAAACTACTAATATCAAAATATAATTCATATGAAGGTTGTTCATAATTTATATTATCATAACTCAATTGATTAAACTGTAATGCATTATGAAGTTCTTCTAGTATTTTAGTTTTACCAGTTCCATTTTCTCCTGCAAGAATAATATTTTTTACACTTTGGTTCTTAAGTGCTTAGTAAATTTATTAATCTTACATTTTTGTAAATTCTTTCTCTTCCAATTTTTTCAGATTCTAAAAGTCCAAAATCTTCTAACTGATTTAAATAAGATGATGCAGTTAATCTTGTAACACCACAAGCTTTTTCAATGTAAGAAATTTTAGTATAAACTTCATAAAATAAACTTTCAAATAACTCATTTGAATATATTTTAGGTAACTTACTTCTAAATTCTTCTTTATAATTTTTCATTTCATTTTGAATTTTTTCAATCAATTCAATAGTTTCCTTAGATGTAACTTCAATACCTTTTAAAATATATAAAATCCAATCTTCAAAATTATTATTATTTCTAATATCATTAAATAGTCTATAATATTCTTGTTTAGTTTTATTGATATATTTACTTAAATACAAAATGGGGCTATCAATTAATTTGTTTAATACAAGATATAAAATATTCAAAATTCTACCTGTTCTTCCGTTTCCATCATAAAAAGGATGAATACTTTCAAATTGATAATGTATTAAACATACTTTTATTAGTGGATCTATATTATCTTCATTATTATTGATAAAATTCTCTAAATTTTTTAAGTAGTTTCTTATATCTTTTTCATTCTGCGGTGGAGTATAAATGGTTTCTCCAGTAATAGAATTTTTAAGTTCAGTTCCTGGTAATTTTCTAATTCCAGCATTATTATGTTCAATAATACCTTGTATTTTAATAATTGTATTTGTATTAATATACCCCTCTTTTTTTATTTGTTCAAATCCACTCCAAATTGCATTTCTATAATCAACAACTTCTTTAGCATTTTCTTCTTTATAACCACTTTCTGTAAGAACTTTATAAATGTCGTCATGAGTTGTAACTATATTTTCAATAGCACTACTATCTTTAGCCTCATTTATTGTTACAGCATTTATTAGAATATGCATATTTGGAATGGTATTTGCATATCCTTTAAGTTCTGCTAATGCCCTTGAAGAAATTGTTAATTGTTCTAAAATTTTTTTTGTTTTTAAATCAACATTTTTATAGGGTAACATTTCTAATTTCATTTTTTGAACCTCCATATATATAAAATATCACAAATTTTATATGTTTTCAATAAATATGTATAAAAAATCAAAAAAATTATACATATTTTAAAAACATGTATAATTTTTTAATTATATATCAAAATAAGAAATTTGGTTTGTACTATTCCAACATTTCATATACATATTGTATTTCAAATGTATATGAAATATCAATAGTAACTTAAAATAAAAAATGTTGGCATTATCAAAGTTTTGTGCAAAAAGGAATAGGACTTCAAACATAATCTTTAAATTTTACAATTATTAACATTATTTATTATACTCATATTGATTTTTCTTTGTTTTATTTTTCCACATATTAAATATATTCTTTACTTTTAATAATAAATTAAATATTTTATCGCTAAGTTTATCTTCTACTCTGTTTAATAATAATCTTCTGATTTTATCTATAATTAAACAAACTAAAAATACGAATAAAACTTTGGCAAATACATGTAATATAAATAAATTTGAATTTATGTAGTCCATATTAGGCCAAATTATTCTCCATAACCATGGCCTTATAAGCTTATTATCATGTATCAAATAAATTCCAAGCACTGAAGAAGATATATAATTTATAGTTTTAGAATTAATATTTATATTTTTAAATATTGAAAATATGAATATAGCTATTGAAAGTCCTACTATTGAATAATTATTTGCCAAAAAATAATTAGAATGTTTTATTATTTTACTAATATTAAATAATTTTCCTATAAACATTAAACTAAAAATAGACAGTATACTTAATATACTAACAATAAGTAACATTTTTATATTAAATTTATTGTCATTAAGTCTATTGATTGGATAAAGTCTAAAATATGCTCCAATTAAATAATCTAACACAAAAAAATTATGTGCTGTAAGTCCCCAAGCATTATTTGTAAAAGTTGGAATAATACAATAAAGTAATATTAAAATAATTATAAGTTTTTTAAGTTGATTTTTATCTATTTTTTCTATAAAAAGATTTATATATGGAATTAATAGATATAATATTATATAGTATACAACAAACCAGTTTCCCCATATAATAGGAAAAAAAGATTCAATAAATAACTTGGCATTAAATTCAACAATGTGAAAACCATAAAAAATACACGATATAGTTATAGAATAAAAAGACATTTCTAAAACTAAAGCTATTATTTTTTTGTAATTTATTTTTGATTTAATCATAAAATAACCAGTTAATAAAATAAATATATGATTAGATAATTTCCCGAAGTTTAATATTTTTGATAATATTAAATTGAATGTTATACCATTATCCACTTGCGTTAATCCATGTGCAAAATAATGATGCATTATTATCATTAATATTGCAATGATTCTCAATAATTCAAAATTTGATTTTTTTTCTTTTACCATTTATTTCTCCTAATTTTTCATAAATTCTAAGGTTGTTTGTAAGTCTTGCATCTTATAGATTCTGTAGTAAGAATTTTTACTATTAAATAATTTTTTTCAATAATATTATACCATAACCTCTCAATTTGTTGAACTATTTTGCTTAATTTTCTCTCAATTTGTTGAAGGGTTTTATAAGTATATTTTGTTACAATGTTGTTAAATTAAGAAAGGTGTTAAAATTATGGACTTTTCGGATTTAATAGCCATTAAAATCAAAGAAATAATGAAACAAAAAGAAGTAACGATATATAGATTAGAAAATTTGTCAGGAGTATACAGCTCAACTATTTCAATGTTTCTTACTCGACAAACTAAAACAATTAGGCTTGAAAATTTACTTTATATTTGTGAAGGGTTAGGTATAAGCTTAACAGAATTTTTTAGAGATGAAAGATTTAAAGAAGCTGAAGCTAACGAATGGTTAAAAAAGAAAAAAGAGAAATAATCAATATTATCAAATAAGATAATCGATTGTTTCTCTTTTTATCATCTTTCCCTCTTTTTAGTGTCCTCTGATGTTCATTCTTTTAAATTACTTTTTTATTTTATCTTTCATAATCTTTAGAATTCATATTCAAATCTTCTATTTGTTTTTTAGTTAAATTTATTACTTTTTTTGCACCTTTAGGTTTAATTTTTCTTTTTTCATCAAAAATAATCCAAATTGCATCTAGTGGCTTTTTAGGTTCATTAGCCCAACCATCTGTAAATATAATTTTATTTTTTACTTTTCCAGTAAATGCATTTACAGCTTCATCAAAATCTGTTCCTCCACCACCTTTAATATCAAGTTCATCAATATCTTTCAAAGAGCGAATTGTATTAAACCCATAAAACTTATCATCAAAAAAGCCCACTTTTATCTCAGCTCTATTAAATATTTCCCTACATTCTATTATAAAATTAATCAACATTTGTTCATTAACTGAACCACTTGTATCTACTACAATTTCAGCTTCAGCACTTGGGAATTTTCTTCTTTGAGGTCTAATTATACCATCTCTAATTATTGCATTTATATAAGACCATTCTTCTTTATTATCTACTTCATTTCTAAGTATTCTTTGCCAAGGAATTCCTGAACTAACTCCTTCTACTTCTCCAACCAATCTAGGTAGTGATTCTTTATTTTCATCTTGTAAACTTTTTGCTAATTCTTCCATCTGTTTATCTAATTCTTCATCTATTTCTTCTTGTTCATTTTCTTTTCCATTGCTTTTTTCTCGTTCCACTATTACATATTTAATTGGATGCCATAAGTCATGGTTATCAATCACCTTTTGACTTTTAGGAATTTCAACTTCTTTTTTTTGTAGTTTTTCATATATTGTTTCAGCGCTACTTTTAATTTCTTCTTCTATATCAATACCATCTTTAACAACAGTTAACCCATCTATTTTTAGTAAAGCATTAACAACAGCATCTGTTGCTATATTCCAAAGTTCGTCATCTTTATCTTTTCCTCTTTCTATATGCTTTGATTGAATATGACATAATTCATGATTAACCATGAATGCTTGATCTTCTAATGACAATTCATTAAAATAATTTGGATTATAATATATATAGTTTCCGTCAGTTCCTATTGTATCAATTTCTTCTGTTTCGACAAATTTCGTATTTACCAATAAACCACCAAAAAAAGGATGTGTTTCTAATACTTTTCTTTTTATTGGTTTTAAATCAATTTGCATTTATGAAACCCCTCCTTTTATTAAATATGTGCACATAATGAATATAAATCTTCGCTCATTTGATTCTCTTTTAAATTAGAACATGTAGCTATGATTATACAATTTTTTGGTAATTCAAATATACCAATTTTTTTATATTTAAACAATTCAACAAACTTTAATTGTCCTTTTTTTGATATTTTATTTATATTATTTACTACCAATAAGCAGTATCTATTTTTGCTATATTGTTGCAATTTATTAAACCAATCTGGAGCAACAAAAGTTGCTCCTTCATAGTGTCCACTTATCATATTTTTTCTGCAATCTGATTCCAATACAACTGCATTTTTAAGGTTTTCTATTGAAAAGCCCTCTAGAATAATTGGAGAAATACCACACTTTATATAAGTTTCTAACATTTCTATTTTTTCACTTTTCATATATAATCCCTCTTTTTCTTTTACAAAAATTTTAAATTTCTAATTGTTCATCATCTTGATTTTTACTATCGGCTTCTTGTTCTGAATTTTTATATCCTTCTCTTAATTTGTCAAAAACTTGTACATATTCTTCTCCTATTTTGCCAATAAACTCTCTTACTTTTTCTTCATATTCTTCACTTACATTGGCTAAATATGTAACTGTTGCATATGCTCTTGCTGAATTCATTCTTAATTTTTCATTTTCATAATTATTGTTAATAACATCATCAATACTAATTACTTTTTGTTTACAAAATTCTGCAAATTCTGTTGCAAGTTCTTCTCCTATTAAAGCTTTTAACATATATGGTTTGTTAGATCCATATAATAAATTTGATGCCATTTGCCATTTTCTAGGGTCTGCATTTGGTTCTACTCCATTAAATTCTGTTCTTAATACTTTTATTCCTTGTTTTTCTTTATAAGCTATAAATGCAATTATTGCTGGATGAATTTTTGTTTTTCTTTGATTTTCCGCATTCTCAAAATCAATTACTCCATATTCATTCTCGTCATTTGTTGCCCAATCTATCCAATTATCTACTGTTGTTACAATATTAACATGTGCAAACCTATCATAAAGTGGTTCTAATAATTCTGTAGCACCTCCTGAATCTTTCCTTTCATTTCCTGCAGCAACTATTCTCACTTGTTCTGGCAAATTCCATCTACCATTTACCTCTTTTTTTAAAACTATATTATATATCATTTTTTGCATTCTTTCTTCAGCATTTGACAATTCGTCAAAGAAAAGTATATGAATTTTATCTGGTTCTTTCTCACATTTATCTTCTAGTTTTACTAACCATTCTGGTTTTTTATCAATTACCATGTCTTTTTCGGGATTATATACACTTGTTCCATTAAGACTTTCATCTCTTTCACTTCCTAAGTACAATATTGTAGCATCTTTATCTTGTTGCAATACCCTATCACTTTTACCTTCTCCCTTATCTCCATGTAAATAAATTGGTATATCACTTATTATACAAGCTCTCATTATATCTTCTGGTGTAGAAGAATTAAAATCAAATCCAAGACTTTCTGAAGCATTTTTATATTCTTTTTTATAATCTGAATAATCATTATTTAAACCTATTTCATATTTTTGTTGAATATCATCTATAAAAAAATTATTTAAGAAATTTCCTAACTGACTTTCTTCAAACTCTATATTATTTTCTTCTCCACTAAATTCAGAACTGAATGGAACTCCTGAAAACAATAGATTTTTAGAAATCATAAGTTTTTGTTCCGGATCAATTAACCATTTTAAAGGCTCAACCTCAAACCAAACAGAGTCATAACCTGGTAAATAAGAATTACTGTTAGATAATCTTTGAACATTTAAAGCTTGTCCTTTATATCCAATTTCGTCATCTCTTTTTATTTCTAATTTTACATACCTTTTTCCTTCATATATGTACTCTTTTAATTCTTGTATTACTTGCTCTTTTCTTGCAAGGAATTTTCTTGTGTCTATAGCATAATGATTCCCTGTTTCTTCAAGTGCTTCTTTTTTTTGCTGACCGTTTAATTCTCTTTGCATATCAATTGGTACTGCACTTTGTGGATAATATCCATATTCAACTTCGTAAATACCGTCTATTGATTTTACTACTTCTGCTCTACTATTTGCAGGGATTTCTTGCACATTATTATATTTTATTACAGGACGAACGCCAAAATCATTTCTATCTGAAAAATAAGGGAACATCTCTCCTACATCAGAAACTCCGTATCTTCTTCTTGCTGTTTGTGAATCTTTCCCATTCTCAAAAGTATCAGATTTTGTAAAATATTGGTCAATTCCACCTAACATTTTAGCAAAATCGGTTGTTTCTGATTTTACCCCTCTTTTCCTAATAACAATTGATTTATTTTCTTCATCCCAAACTTGTTCTTTAGTCAATAATGTAATATTATCCATGTATAATCTCCCTTTCACATTTGTGTTAAAGTTTATCATATTTTTTAAGTTTTGTAAATATTTTATGGTTACCTTTAAACAAAAAAACACACTCTTAATACAACTATTATTTAGTTTTGTATTAAAAATGTGTTTTTATTTTTTGAATTATGTATATTAGTTTAGTCCGTTTCTAAAGAACCTATATTTTATATCTTCTAATCTTTTAGTATAACCGACATCATTTCCAAATTTGTCAACTTGCATATCTGCCTTATTCAATATGTTTAAATATGTTGAACTATATTCACAGTCGATTTCTCCATGATAATATACTTTTTGCCAATATTTATAATTGCATTGTTTTAAAATCTCTCCACCTATAATTCCATGCTGTCTCAAAATTTTCTGCTCTGAAAAAGATCCAAGTAAATGTTATGAATACTCCTATTACTTTTCCTAATATAGTTTTTTCTTTCTTTTCTTTAGTATTTTGCTCTTTTTTTAATTTTTCCTACCCCTAGCAATTTTATACTATTTTGAATTTTATTTATTCGACAATATCTCTATTTGCTATAAAGTTGATATAGAGCATATCATTTTCTATTTCTGATATATCTAATTTTCTATATACTCCATTCTTCATATTTCTTATACAATTTTCAATATCTCTTGTCAGCTTATAAAGAAAACCACATTCATTATTTATAATATTTAAAAGATTTTCATATAACGGCATATCTTCATCAGAGTCATTTCTTTGTGCACATAAATTAGAATATTCTTCACTTAACTTTTTTGCAAATTCAATTGTTTCATTATTAAATTCAAATCTTTCTATTAAATTTGCTTTATTTACAATAATCATATTGATCTTATCTTTTTCTATCATGTATTTTTTTCCTTTTACTATTTCATATACTTCTTGTGTAGTATATCATTTTATATAAAAAATATCAATGATCCGTTTCATTGTTATCTACTGATTAACCAATATTTATTTAAGATTATTTCAAATCTCATAAAAAATATCTACTTGCAATCTTATGTAAATTGTGATAAAATATACATCATAAAATATATGGAGGTATAATAAGATGACTAAACGGAAGAATACTTTTGATTTAAAAGAGAATTTTATAAGTTCGACAATAGGTAAATATGAAAACACTGTATTTTATAGAGAAACAGTTGCAAATGTATTTTTAGGAGTTATTTTAGCACTTAATCCATGGTTAAAAGCACAGCTTGAAAAGTATGACAACTGGTATGACAGAGATACATCACCGCAACGAATTTCAATGTGCCTTAATGGTAAAAAGTTAGATGACTTGAAGCTTATTAAAGGCATGGCTATTGAAGATAGCACAGAAGAAGAATACAGTGGCTATAAAGCTCTTGCCTTTTACGAAAACGGGAGGAAGTATGAAGAAATCATCTTATTTATAGAAGATTAAAGTTAATCTTCTAATTAACCAAAAAGCTACCGAAAGTATAACGGTAGCTTTTTGGTTATCTTAGCTAAAAAATATTAGTGTAAAAACATAAAGTAACATTACTTTTTATTATTATATTCTTCTTTAACATTTTCCTTTAAAATTGTAAGAAAAGCAGTTATTGTAGTCATTATCATTTTTTTATCTTCATTTCCTATTCGACTATATGCTGATAATATTGTTTTTGCATTCTTCATTAATGAAAGTTTTAAATCTGCCAATGTTGTGGCTTCTGTTGAATTAATTATTTCAAAAACGATTTCTACCACCTGTTCTCTTGTATGTAGATCTAAATTATTTAGCCAATTTTTTATTGTTTTATTTATAAATTTACTTCCATTTGTTACTTCTTTCAAAACTATAAAATTTTTTCCAATTACTTGCCAAGAATATACGTCATGTTCCATCATACCTTTTTGTATACTTTGTACGATAATAAACTTTTCCCCATGATTTAATAACATTCCAAATATTGAATCCTGTGGTATATATGTTATAACCTTTTTAATTGCACTTTTGTATTCTTCTGTACTTGTTATGTCTTCATGAAATCCAGGACCATCATTATTATATACCTTTATAATTCTGCTTTTGGTTTCAGAATTTGCAAATATAGAAGCATAGACTGCCAAGTTTCCTCCTTTTGAATGTCCCCCTATCCTAATTTTTTTATCTGGATATTTTTTTGCAATATTTTCCAAGTAATTTTTTGCATCTACTTGTGATTTAATATGACTTTTAAAACTCATATTAAAATCTTCTTTCCATCCAATTAGTGTATTATCAGTTCCTCTAAAAGATATATAAATTGTATTATCTGGCAAAATTATTGTAACTGCAGAAAATTGTTCTTCCATCTTTTTTTCTGTTCTAGTTACATTTTCTACTGCTAGCATTTCTCCAAATCTTCTACTTGCTCCTATTTTTGGAAAAAGTTCTGCATCATCTTCCCAAAGTATTTTTAAATTTTCTTTGTCTTGTTTTTCAAATCTTTTACTTAATTCTTTTATTGATACTACTTCTTCTTCCTTTATTAAACTATCTAAAGGGAAATATGAAAATCTATTTAATATTAAACTATCTATTTCATTAAATTCTGAGTTTGCTATACTAAGATCTCCTCGCCATTTAACATAATCAATAATATTAGCCATTTTATATCTGTTTATCTCCTTTCAATGTTTATAATATTTTCATAATTTTAATTAGTTTTTGTACAACAATACGTCACAATTTTTTAACTTATAAGAAGGATAATTTCCATCTTCAGGTTCTCCTTCAAAATAGCATCTTGCATAAATGCTAATTCCTGCATGAGTGACAATAAGTATGTTTTTCCCTTTATAATTTTCAACAATATCATCAAAAAAATCCTTTATTCGATTTCTAAAATCTGTAATATTTTCTATTCCAAAACGTGTTTCATTTGGATCGTTAAAATCTACTGCATCCTTATATTCTAATTTAAATTTTCCTTCTAGTTCACCATTAGATCTCTCTATAATTCTTTTGTCCTTGATAATATGATTATCACAAATTATTTGTGCAGTTTCATAAGCACGTTTTAGGGGACTTGAAAATACTTTATCAAATTTTATTCCTTCTAGCTTTTTTTTAATTTTTTTTGCTTGCTCTATGCCAGTTTTATTCAAAGAAATATCTATTCTACCTTGATATATTCCTTTTAAATTCCAATCTGTTTGACCATGTCTAACTATATATATCATTTTAATTATCCTCTTTTACAATTTTATTTTTAAAAATCTTTTATTCTTTCTTTAAAGTCATCAAAATTCATAAGTTTCCATGACCAATTATTTTCTGAAACAGTTCCTGGAAAATTTATTCTTGAACTATCATCTAATCCTAAAATGTCTTGAACTGATATAATTGCCATTTTAGCTTTACATTTTGCACAATATTGCATTATTCCAATATTAACATTTAAATCATAACATTCATTTTTCCTTAGAAATTCTTTTAGTCTTTCTTTATAGTCATCGCTTAAAGTTTTATACCATCCATATACTGTATGACTATCATGATTTCCAGGAAACACTAAAACATTATCTGATTCATTATCTCTATCATATAAATTATCTAAATCTATTGTAAACTGTAAAATTTTTTGTCTTGTAAAACCATAATAATTTCTTAGCCTAATTGTTTCATCTCTAATATCTCCTAGATCTTCTATTATTAAGTTTTCAATTTTTACATTTTGATTTTTTAATAATTCGTTAAAAAATCCATAACTTACACCATTCACATAAAACCCTTCTTTTCCAGATTTTCCAATTGGTATCTTGAAAAAAGAGTCATATCCTCTAAAATAATCAATTCGAATTTTATCAAATAATTTTAAATAATACTCAAATCTTTTTATTAAGTACTCATAATTGTTCTTTTTTATATTTTCTACGTTATAAACTGGGCTGTGCCATTTTTGTCCGTCACTATTGAAATAGTCTGGGGGTGTTCCGGATTCAAAAGTAAATTTGCCACTTTCCATTTCAAAACATTCAGGATGATATTTTGTTTCACTAGATTCAAAAGTTGGATATATTGGCATATCTCCAATTATCTCTATATTTTTTGAATTTGCATACTGTTTTAATTTTAGCCATTGCTTATTTGCTATGTATTGTAAAAATAAATAGTATTCTTTACTTTCTCCTTTTAAATCACTTATAAAATTAGCATATTCTTTTATTTCTTTTAATTTAATAAAACTTTCATATTCTCTTGTCCTATTAAAATTCATATAAGCTTCATAATAGTATTTTTCTTTAAAATTGTCATATTTTACTCTATCAGTATTTTCCCTTACCTCAGGTTCTTCAATTAATCCTTCTTCTTTTAATAAATCTAAAGATATGTAACTTTCATTTAAAGCATAGTAGCTTTGTGGCGAATATGGTAAATTTTCACAAGCATTTATAGGCAAAATTTGCCAGTACTTCATATTGTTTTCACTTAATATATCTATAAATTGATATGCTTCTTTCCCAAAATCACCTATTCCATATTTGCTAGGAAGTGAAAATATTGGTAATAAAATTCCTTTTTCTTTCATACACTAATTCCTCTTTTG
>CANQPF010000044.1 GCA_947625665.1 uncultured Clostridia bacterium
TTGGTGAGCTATCCGCGACTCGAACGCGGGACAACTTGATTAAAAGTCAAGTGCTCTACCACCTGAGCTAATAGCCCTCGTTTGTTGTAAGTTTCACTCACAACGCTTATTTAGTTTACAATATTTTGTTAAAATTGTCAATACTTTTTTATTATTTTGTTCGGTTTTTTACTGTTTTTTTAGTTTTTGCTTGTGTTTTTTTATAATTTTTCCCTTTTTTATTTGTTTTTTTCTTTTTATTTTGTTTCTGCGTTTAGCTTTTCTACTACTTCTTCTACGTCTATTCCATGTACTTGACATGCTTCTTCTATTGTTTCCATTTGTGATGCTGGACATCCTAGACAATGCATTCCTGCTTCTAATAGTATTTCTGCTTTTTCTGGAGCTTTTTCTAGTAATTCTCCAATTTTTGTGTCTTTATTTATTTTCATGTTTTCCTCCTTTTTGTGTTTTTGATAGAATATTTTCATCCTATCTTTTTTTATTTTTTCCTTTTTTTCGAATGATATTAAGATTTTATCATATTTTTTCTTAAAAGTACATACAATTTCAAAAAATACGTAATAAAAAAGATTCCTAATTAGGAATCCTCTTTATATGTATTCATAAATATTTCATACAAAATTTTTATTAATTTTGCATGATTCGAGAACAAGTCTTCATCATTTGGAAGTTTATCACTTAGATATATTCCGCTTGTTTCATTTTTGTCCATCAAATCTTCTGCAAAATAGGAATCGAAGTCTGATTGATATGCGATTCCAAGGAAACATGTCATATTAAAAGTCATTTCATCTCCAGTTGGATATTTCCGGTAATCTTTATTGTCAAAGCATTTTATGGTGTGAAGTGTTTCTGCAAATTTGGTTTGTAAACCTATTTCTTCAAGTGTTTCTCTAATGGCACAATCTTCTAAACTTTCTCCGGGTTTCGCTGCTCCTCCAAATAAACCAATTTTATTATCAGCGTCTATTCTTCTCTGAAGAGCAAATTTTACAGATTCGTCGTCTTGAATTAGTACCAAAAAGAAACCTGTAGAATTTACTTCAATATTTTCATGTCCAGTAAATCCATATTCTATTAACTTTTTTCTAATTTCCGGTATGTCCATTCCTGGAAAATACTTTTCTCTTGAATCAAAAGTTATCATCCTATCTTTTTTCAATGTTTCTTCTAAAGTTTTAACTAAGTTATTCAAAATTTTCTCCCTTTTTTAATGGTCGACTATATATAGTCAACAAATAATACATAATAAACTTTTATGTTTACATCTATATTTATATTTTACCATATTTTCGCGTTTTTTTCAATGTTTACAAGGCTTTAGTAGATATATTTATAAGGAATATTTAAAAAATATTTTTATTTTTTTTCTAAAAAAGTATAGACAAATTTTTAAAAAAGTAGTATGCTTTATGTCATCATAAGGTGGTGATATTTTGAAACTACTTGATGTATTTTTTATTTTCTATGGTTTTTATTTATTTATTTCATTATATTCTATTTATACTTTTTTTGACATTAAAGTTTTTCATGAGCGTCAAGGTTCTAAGTTAAAAATCAAACAAGATTTAATTAAATAGTTTTTAGGAGTTATTGCGCTTATTTGATTTCTGTAAAGGAGGTTTAGTTTATTTTTAGTTTTTTTAAGCGTTTGTTTTTTGCAGTCTTTTTTATGACTTTATGTTTTTTTATTAATTATTTTTGTTTTTCACCTATTCTTGAGGCTTCTGAAGTTATCATCCCCTATGGTTTGCATCCTTTTGATATTTGTTCTAAAAATCCAGATTTATGGTATTTTATTAAATTTTCTTTTTTAATTTTTTCGGCGTTTTCTTTTTTTGTTTTTGGTTTTTGGTTCTATGGTTTTTGGTTGAAAATATGGAATTCCTACTTTTCTCAATTTTTTTCTAAAGTTTCTGATAGTGTTCATGACGGACTTTTTGAAGATGAATTATGTCTTATTATTGGTAGAAACGAAGATGATCGGATCTATTGTTAGGGTTTCTGAGAATGGTTTGTATCAAAATTTTTTGGTGACTGGAACTATCGGTTCTGGTAAGACTAGTTCTGCTATTTATCCTTTTACTAAGCAACTTATTGCTTATAGTTCTGATGTTGAGAAAATGGGTATGCTTATTCTTGATGTTAAGGGTAATTTTTATCAGTTTGTTGAGTCTGTTTGTGATGACTTTGATTTGTCAGATGATTTGATTGTTATTTCTCTGGATTCTGGTGTTCGTTATAATCCGCTGGATAAACCTAATTTAAAACCTCAGGTTTTGGCTAATCGTCTTAAGACTATTTTGCTTCTTTTTTCTGAAAATAATAGTGAATCGTTCTGGATTGATAAGGCTGAAGAGGTTTTGTGTGAATGTATTAAGCTTTGTAGACTTTATAATGATGGATATGTAACTTTTTCTGAATTACATAAGTTGATTTTTTATCCTGATTATTATTCGCAAAAGCTTTCTTTCCTTAGGGATCGCTTCATTAGAAATAAATTATCTGAATCTGAGGTTTATGATTTGCTTTCGTGTTTGAATTTTTTTCAAAAGGAGTTCGAAAATTTGGATCAGCGTACCTTGGCTATTTTAAAGTCTGAAATTGGTAGGATTACTAATGCTTTTATTTCTGATTATGATGTTCTTAATACTTTTTCTCCTCTTAAGGATAAAGTTTCTTTTGATGGCTTTTCTGATGTTATTAGGAATGGTAAAATTGTTGTTCTTTCTATGAATATTGCTGAGTATAGGAATCTTTCTATGATAATTGCTGCTTATTTGAAACTTGATTTTCAGACTGAGGTTATTTCTAATTTGTCAAACGGTCATGTCGTTCCGTGTGCTTTTATTTGCGATGAATATGATAAATATGCTAGTAAGATTGATGGCGAATTTTTTTCGTTGAGTAGAGAGGCTAAGTGTATTAATATTGTTAGTACCCAAAGTTATTCATCTTTAAAGAATGTTTTGAAGGATGATTCAGCTGTTAATGTTATTGTGCAGAATTTGATTAATAAGGTTTGGTTTCGTACTGATGATATTTTTACCATTGAGGAGTCGCAAAAGTTACTTGGGCGTGAGGATAAGGATGTTATTACTACTAGTGTTTCTGAAAATGCTAAGGAGACTAAGTATAGTTTTATTACTAATTCTCTTAATTCTGAGCTTTCTAATATTTCTGAATCTGTTAGTACTTCTTTTCAAAAGGATTTTGTTTTTGATACTAATTTTTTTAGCCAAGAGCTTGAGACTTTTTATGCTCTTACTTTTCTTTCTGATGGTAAGAGAATTTTGAAACCTTCTAAGTTAAGAATGTTTCCTTATTTTGAAAATTCTGGAGGTGATTTTTAGTTTTTTTAATTATTTATTTATGAGGAGTTGTTGTTTGTGAAAAAATTTTATTTATTTTTATTCTGTTTTTTAGTTTTTTGCTTTATTGTTTCGTTTGCTTGCTTGTCTTTTGCTGCTGAACCTAAAATTGTTTCTAAATTGCAATCCGGTTTTGAAGATATTGAAGGCTGGATTTTAAAACTTGCTACTCCTGCGGCAGCTGTTGCTGTTGGAACTGGAGTTTTTATGCGTAAGTTTAGTTTTGGTGATGAGGATCGTATTCGTTTGGGTAAAAAATTGATTAGAAATTCTTTATTTTCGTATGGTTTTCTTATTGCAATTGATTTGATCCTTTCTGCTATTAAGTCTCTTATTTCTTAGGGATACTCGTGTTTGATTGTTTTTAGCTATTTTTAGATTTATTTTATTTTTATTAGTTTAAATTTCTTATATTTTTCTGATTGGAGGTTATTTTGGAAAACGTGTCATCTATTACGGATTCTATCATTCAAACTATTAATACTATTTTTGATAAACTTTTTGGTTCTGTTGATAGTAATCTCTATTCTGTTATTGACAAAATCACTTTTATTGGTCCTGATATTTTAAAGGATAAAAATTTTGAGAAGATTTTTGGTACTTCTGCGTCTAATGGCTTTTTGCTTATCGTTAATAGTCTTCTTTTGGCTATTATTATTTATTTTGCTCTTAAATTGCTTTTGTCTAATATTACTTATACTCAGGTTGAAAGACCTTATCAATTTATTTTTAAGTTAGTTATTTGTGGTATTTGTATGAATTTTTCTTTCTTTTTAATTGAACAGTTTTTGAGTATTTGTGATAATTTTACTTTGGCTATTAGACAACTTGGTGAAAATCTTTTTGGTAAGGAGATTTGTTTTTCTGAATTGATTTCTGCTATAAATTCTTCTACTTTTATTGATTCTGATTCTTTTGATTTATTTTCTCTTGATGGTTTACTTCGAGGAACTCTTACGGTTTCTTTGTTAAACTTGGTTTTTTCTTATGCTTTTCGTTTTATTATGGTTAAAGTTTTTGTCATTTTGTCTCCTTTGGCAATTTTGTCTTTATCTTTGTCTTCAACTTCTTGGTTTTTTAAAGTTTGGATTCGTAATTTATTTTCTTTGATGTTTATTCAATTTGTTGTTGCTATTGTACTTGTTCTTTTATTTTCCATGGATTATTCTTCATCTAATTTATTATTTAAGTTTGTTTATGTTGGTGGTGTTTATGCTTTAATTAAGGCTAATTCTTTTGTCAAAGATTTTGTTGGTGGTGTTTCCACAAGTTTTTCACAAAATGTGTATAACCTTAGGCATTAATATGTTTTTTCTTTTTTTATAAATTTTAATTTTTTGGAAGGGAGGTTTTTATTTGAAATTTATTTTTCCTCAAAATTATGATTTTTCTAATAAAATTTTGGGTTTTTTTGATTATTCTACTGCTATTTTTTTAGTTTGTTGGTGTGTTATGGTTGGATTTTTATTACATGCTTTTATTTCTGATTTAACTTTGCTTATCGTTTGTTTTATCGTTCTTTGCTTTCCTCTTTTCTTGTTTTGCATTATTGGTTTTAATAATGAAAATATTTTGTATGTTTTTTCTTATTTGCTTAGATTTGCTTTTAAGCAGAAGTGTATTTTCTTTGATAAGTCTTGATTTCGCTTAACTTTGTTTTAACTATTTTTCCTTAGTATCAAAAGTTTTATGTTTTTTTGAAAATCGTCTTGAACTTTTGGTATAAAACTTATATAATCTAAATTAAGATTATTTTAGTTAGGAGTTTTATAATGAAGTTAGAACAAAATGATAAACCTTTGTTGTTTTCTGAAACAATTTTACCTGATATTTTCTTTGCTGAGTATTTACCTGAATTATCTGGTGATTGCTTAAAATTATATTTATATATGGCTTTTTTGTCTAAGTATAATAAATCTATTAAAATTAATGATTTGTCTAAAAAGCTATCTTTGCCTTTGAAGACTATTAATGAAAATATTAGTGTCTTAGAAAATAAAGGACTTATTTTGAAAAAAACTTCTGGATATATTATTTTGAATTTACAAGAGATTACTTTGAATAAGTTATATTCTCCTAATTTATCAGTTTCCGAAGATAAAATTAAGGCTACTGCTAAAGATCAATCTAGATCGAAAGCTATTAATCATATTAATAATACATATTTCCAAGGTATTATGAGCCCTTCTTGGTATAATGATATCGATTTGTGGTTCCAAAGATATGGTTTTGATGAGCAGGTTATGATTGCTTTATTTGATTATTGTTTTAATCGTTCCGCTTTGCATAAGAATTATGTTCAGACTGTCGCTGAGACTTGGGGAAATAATAAAATTAAAACGTGGTCTGATTTGGAGTCTTTTTCTCAAAAACAAGAAAAGATGGTTTCTATGAAAAAGACTATTGCTAAAAAACTTGGCAAGCGTAATGGTCTTACTCAGTATGAAGAAGCTTACATTGAAAAGTGGGTTTTTGATTATGGTTATGACATGGATGTTATTGAAATTGCTCTTAAGAGAACTACTTTTAAACAGGCTCCTTCTTTCGAATATATTAATAATTTAATTACTAGCTGGCATGAGAGAAATTTGAAGAAACCTGAAGAAATTTTGGTTTTTATTGAGCAGCGTAATAAACAAAATAAGAATGCTAATGAGTTGAAGAAAAATGTTTCTAAGTTGAATTATGCACAGAGATCTTATGATAATTTGGACTTTTTATATGCTAATAATTCCGCTACAAAAGAAGCATAATTGTTTTGAATTATATTTTATTCTTTTTGTATGTTTTATATAAAATAGGTTTAATTTTTTATTGAAGGAGGTTTTGATGGATAGCAAGATTCTTGATTCTTTTTTGAAGGAGTATGATCACAAGAGATTGATTGCTGAGTTAGATTTGGATAAGCGTAAAAAGGCTTTGTTCAATTTGTTCCCTAGGCTAGAACAGATTGAAGCTGAAATAAATTCACTTGGAATTTCAACTTCAAAAGCAATCTTGTTGAATAATGATACTTCTTCTTTAACTAAACTTAATAAAAAAATTGAAAAATTAAAAAAAGAAAAGGAATCTATTTTAACTTCTAATGGCTATGATGTTTCTTATCTTAAGCCTAATTATGAGTGCTCTTTGTGTAATGATACTGGTTTTGTTGATGAGAATAATAAGAAATCTCTTTGTAGTTGTTTAAAACAACGCTTATTGAATGTTTCTTATAACAATTCTAATTTATCTAATTTAAATGTTGAGAATTTTTCTAATTTTAATGCTGATCTTTTCTCTGATGAAGTTGATTTTTCAAAGTTTGGTCAAAATATTTCTCCTAGAAAAAATATTTTAAAGATTAAAGATAAAGCTTTAGATTTTGTTGAACATTTCGAAGATCCGTCTTATAAAAATTTACTGTTTACTGGCAAAACTGGTTCTCGGAAAGAGTTTTATGTCTAGTTGTATTGCTGCAGAATTACTTAAAAAAAATAAAACGGTTTTATATCAAACTGCTCCTGTTTTGTTAGAGAGCATTATAGATTATAAAATGTCAAAAAATAAAGATTTAAATAATAATATTTATAAAACAGTTTTAGAAACAGATCTTTTAATTATTGATGATTTGGGTACAGAGAGTTTGAATAGTATGAAATTAAGTGAAATGTTTACTGTTTTGAATACTAGACTCTTGAATCTTAATAATAGAGTTACTAAAACTATTATTTCTACTAATTTAGGGATCAAAGATATTTTTAATGTTTATGAGGAACGTATAGGCTCTCGTATCGTTGGTTTTTATGATATCTATTATTTTTTTGGAGATGATTTACGTTTTGAGACAAAGAAGAATTCATGATATTCTCTTTTAAAAACGTTTTAATTGTTAAGAAAGGAAGCGATTTTTATGAGAACCGCAATGTTAATTACAGCAAAAGATATTATAATCTTTATATGTGTGATTATAATTTCAACAATACTTTCACTAAAATATATAAAAGGAGTTAAAGAAAAAGTTATAACTTTATGTTTCTTTATTAATTTAAGTATCTTTGTGCTAATTCTACTAAACTGTGTAATAGCTAATACTATACTTTTATTTGGGACTATTTTAATTCTTTGTGCAACCTTTATTAGTATGATAATATCTATGTCTAATAAAAAAAATGAACAAACAAAAAAAGTGCTTAATATAATTAACATATGTGGAATAACTTTACTTTTTATAATGAATTTTTTTATTATATTTTTTATTATTGTGTATGGTACTTATTCTCCAACAGATGTTCATGGAATAGCTCTTCAAGCATTTGAACCAGAATTAGTTAATGAAACTTTTGAAAAATATGAAGGAATTAAAACAGGAGAACAAGTAATAGAATTATTAAAAGAAGTAAAACTTCATAATGAATTTGTATCTCATAATGCATGGCCTGAGAGTGAGCAAATAAAAATAGATGCAAATGATATTGGAGTAAAATTAAAAAAGAAAGTTTCAGAATATGGGGGGTTAGCTTATACTGAACTAAAAAACTTGGATAAAATAGAATCTAATAAACTTTATAACATAAAGCTAAATTATGTCAATTATACTGATACCCAAAAGCTCGTAAACAAAATAGTTATATCTTTAGCGCAAAAATAAGTTAGATGAAAACATCTAACTTATTTTTTATTTTTATTCATTTCCTATATTCTCCATCTCTGGTGTAAGTGTTTCTATGCTTACTACTTTTCCTCCATCTGATGTTCTCATTAATGTTACCCCTTGCGTTGATCTTCCAAGAACACTTATATCTTTTACATGTATTCTTATTATTGTTCCTGTATCTGTAATTAACATTACATCATCTTCTTCTGAAGTAACTCTTACTCCAACTAAATTTCCTGTTTTTGGTGTTATTTTGTATGTTATTACTCCTTTTCCACCTCTTAGTTGAACTCTATACTCATCCAGCTCTGTACGTTTTCCAAATCCATTTTCCGTAATAGCTAATAGTGTCGCTTGTCCTCCAGGTATTATAGATTCCATTCCAATTACTTCATCATCTTCATCTACTCTTATTCCTATTACACCTTGCGCTACTCTTCCTATTGGTCTAACTTCTTTTTCATCAAATGTTATGCTCATACCTTTTTTTGTTACTAGAACTACATTATCTTCTCCGTCTGTTAATCTTACTTGGATTAATTCATCGTTTTCTTTTAATGTAATACTTTGTAATCCTGTTTTTCTAGCTGAGTTATATTCTGATAGTGCTGTTTTCTTTATTAGTCCATTTTTGGTTGCCATTAGCAGGTATTTTCCTTCAGCAAAGTTTTGGATAGGTATTACTGCAGATACTTTTTCTCCTGCATCTAAACTTAATAGATTAACAATTGCTGTTCCTCTTGCTGTTCTTCCTGCTTCTGGAACTTCATATCCTCTTAGTCTATATAATTTACCTTTGTTTGTAAAGAATAATATTGTGTCATGTGTTGAGGCTGTAAATATTTGTTTTACAAAGTCGTCTTCTCTTGTTGACATTCCTGTAATTCCTTTTCCGCCTCTCTTCTGGCTTCTATACGTGTCTATTGGCATTCTTTTTATGTATCCAAAGTGTGATAATGTTACAACACATTGTTCTTCTTTTATTAAATCTTCTATGTCTATTTCACCTTCAGCTGCAACTATTTTTGTCTTTCTTTCATCTCCGAACTTATCTCTTATTTGAATAAGTTCTTCTTTTATTATTCCATATACTAATGTTTCACTACTTAATATTTCTTTTAAGTGTGCTATCAATTCCATCAAAGCTTTATATTCTTCTTCTATTTTTTCACGTTGTAATCCTGATAATGTCTTAAGTCTCATGTCCAAAATAGCTTGTGCTTGGATATCTGTTAAGCCAAATCTTTCCATCAATCTTTCTTTTGGATCATCATATGATGAACGTATAATAGCAATTACTTCATCTATATTGTCTATTGCTATCCTTAATCCTTCTAATATATGCGCTCTAGCTAAAGCTTTGTCTAATTCAAATTTTGTTCTTCTTAAAATTACATCTTTTCTATGATCTATATAGCAATCTAAACATTGTCTTAATGTTAATATTTTAGGTTCACCATTCACAAGTGCTAACATTATTATTCCAAAGGTATCTTGCATTTGTGTATGTTTATATAATCTATTTAATACTACTTGAGCATTTGCATCTCTTTTTAATTCTATTACTATTCTAACTCTGTCATTTCTATCTGATTCATCTCTAACTTCTGAGATACCTTCAACTCTTTTTTCTCTTACTAACTTCGCTATATTTTCTATCAATTTTGACTTATTTACCTGATATGGTAAAGAAGAAACTATAATCCTTTGTCTGTTATTATTCATTTCTTCTATTTCTGTTTCAGCCCTTAGTGTTATTTTTCCTCTTCCTGTAGTATATGCTTGTTTTATCCCTTCTAGTCCTAATATTACACCTTCTGTTGGAAAATCTGGTCCTTTTATAACTTCCATTAATTGCTCATCCGTAACATCATCTTCATCAATAATTTTTATTATTCCATTTATTACTTCTGTTAAATTATGTGGAGGTATATTAGTAGCCATACCTACCGCTATTCCTGAAGATCCATTTACCAATAATGCTGGTATTTTTGCTGGTAATACTGTTGGCTCTTGTAGTCTATCATCATAGTTTGGCATAAAGTCAACTGTATTTTTTTCTATATCTGTTAACATGTGTTCAGCAATTTTAGCCATTCTGGCTTCTGTATACCTCATGGCAGCTGCACCGTCTCCATCAATAGAACCAAAGTTTCCATGTCCATCAATTAACATATATCTCATTGAGAAATCTTGTGCTAATCTTACCATTGCATCATAAACAGATGCATCTCCATGTGGATGATACCTTCCTAAAACTGAACCTACTGTATTTGCACACTTTCTATATGGCTTGTCAGATGTAATTCCATCTTCGTGCATAGCATATAAAATTCTTCTATGTACAGGTTTTAAACCATCTCTTACATCTGGAAGAGCTCTTGAAACAATAACGCTCATTGCATAATCAATGTAGGCTGTTCTCATTTCTTTTTCAATATCTCTTTCAATAATTTTTCCATCACGTCTTTCTGGTGGTGTTTCTTGCATTTGTTTTTCCTTCTTTCTCTTGATTTTTCTACATTCTTATTATACCTAAACAAGCTTTTTTTTTCAAGAGAATTCACTTAAAAACGTGGAAAAATTTAGGATCTTTAAAGGTTTTTAATTAATATTTCATAAATTTTGCGCTAACTCTTTTTCTTGTTCTGATAAGTTAAAATTATGACCATTATTTTTTATTAAATTATGCATTGTATCAATAGTTCTAGCTTCATTTATAAGTTTTTCTATAGGTGCTAGCTTATCCATTAAATTTTCAATTTTGTTATAAGCTTTTTCCATTTCATCAAAATCCTTATTATCATATGCTTTTTTCCAATTTTTAATATTAGTTTCGATACTTGATTCTTGATTTTTTTGATCATCGAAAAGTTTCTCAATATTTTCTTCTACATTACGTAATAATACATCTTTTCCAGTTGATAAGACATTAGAAATATTTCTATTTATAATACCTTTGTCAGTTATTTTGTCAATTGCTAAATCAAGTACAGAAGACATTCCATCTATTATTCCTCCTTCTTTTATGGCGTCCTTCATTTGGTCTATATTTTCAAATTCTCCTGTTAGAACTCCCACAGCACTTTTCCCTAAATCAATTGCATCATTTATAGTTTCCTTAATTCCTTCACTTAAACCATACTTTAGAAGATTATTTTTAATATTTATAACTTGATCTTCAACAAATTCTGGTAAAATAGCTTTTATACCTATATCAAGTGCTGTGTTTATTGTTTTTCCTAATACAGAATTTAGAAACTTATTTTGTTGTTTTTCTAAATTATTGCTCATTTCAATTTTTTCATCTAATAACTTTTCCATTTTTTGTTTCCTCTCTTATATATATTATTTTTATATTATTTTTATATTTTTTATTTTATTTTTTTCTTTAACAAATTATAATTATATTTTTCATTTTTTGTTTTTTATTTTCTCTTTAATCATACTTTTTATAAAACTTTTTTTCTTTATGCTCTTTCATAGATTCTTTTTTTCTTTCTTTTGTTTTTTACTGTCGTTCTTTATTATTTTCTATATTATGTTTCCTTGTTAAATCAAAAGGTTTTTATTATTTATTTTTATTTTGCTTATCGTTATTTTTTTGTGTTTTTTATTTTTTCTTATCTG
>CANQPF010000045.1 GCA_947625665.1 uncultured Clostridia bacterium
GCCAATCTGGTAAGGCAAGATATTTTCTCTAATTTGCTCAATAGCTATATAATATCTAATAAAGATACCTTATCAGAGGAAGAAGTTGAATCTCTTAAAAATCAGTTCTTGTTATCTGCAGAAAAAATATGCAATAACGAACAAGAATACTCATACTTTGAGTATGTGTTAAGCAAATAAAATTAAATAAAAAACCACATCTAAGGAGTTTATTCCTTAACTATTAAAAGAAGACAGGACAGTTCTTGTTCCTGCCTTTTTTATATAATCTAAAATATACTTACTTATTAAATTTTTCTACTTAAAGCTCCTTTTGGACCAAACATACAAGGATTTGTACACTTAAATCCTTTAAATGTACATCTTGCACCATTTCCGTATTGTTTCAATTCTTCATATAATTCTGCATTTGTTTCCTTTATATTTTCAAGATATCTATCTAAATTTTCTTTTGTATGAACCGCTATATCTAATTGAGCTTCTCCACATAATCTTTCTTGACATTTTAAAATAAAGTTCTCTGCTGTTCCTCTTTCATTTATATTAATTAACATTCCTTGTGGATATAAATCTTTTAAAGAATCCATATCTTCCAACCATTCTTTTTCAAGCTCTGTTTCTCTTATTATTTTTGGTATACTATATTCCATTTCATTAAGTAGTTTTATCTCATAATCAATAGTTCTATGTCTTTGAGCTTGTGCAAATTCATCCCATGAAGCTTTGTAATTTATACAATAATTTTCTCCAAATTCTTCTTTTCTATCTCTTGTTGCAAATAACGAAATCTTTCTATTCTTTACATTACTATTTAATTCTTCTATATACAAATCTTTTAAACAATCTATAAATTCTTGCATATATGGTTTCAACATCTTATTAAAATCATTATTTTCTGCATTTTCTATATAATTCTTAAACCAGTGCATTATATAATTTATCTGCCTTAAAGATACTGTATATTCCATTATAGTTGATGGAGTAAAAATACTAATTAACTTCCTTGCATTCTCTTGTGCTAATTTTGTCGCTTTTCTATCATCAATTTCTGGATATGTTTTTTGAATTTCAATTTTATATTTATCAATCCATTTTAAGTATAACTTTTCTTCTTCTGGTGATACTTTCATTTTTGTATATCTTGCTGACTTTTCTGATGTTGTATACATCTTTTCATTATTTATAATCATAGCAATTATTTTTGGTACATTAATTAATCCTAAATTATACATTGGATGATCATATACACTATGATGACCTGATTTTAAAGTCATATTTGCTCTTCTTTCTGTTTTCTGTTCATCTTCATTAAAAAGTACATCTAATGTTGAAGGTAAATAACATATTCCTGCTGCTTTTCCTGCAAAATTTATTGCCTCTTCTTTAGTTAATTTAAATTCTGGTTTTGTTGAACCTAATATTTTTATTTCCATAACTATACTCTCTTTCTATTTATTCTTTAATTTCTCAGCTTTCACAACATTATGCATAAGCATCGCTATTGTCATAGGACCTACACCTCCAGGAACTGGAGTAATATAACTCGCTTTTTTAGACACTTCTGAATAATCTGTATCACCTACTAAAACTTTCTTTCCTGGCACATCTCCTTTTATTCTATTAATTCCAACATCAATTACTACAGCGCCTTCTTTAACCATATCAGCTTTTATGTATTTAGCTTTTCCTATTGCTGAAACAAGTATATCTGCTTGTCTTGTATAGTTTTCCAAGTTTTTTGTTCTAGAATGTGTTACAATAACTGTTGCATTTTTATTAAGTAAAAGTTGAATTAGAGGTTTTCCTACTATATTACTTCTACCTATTACTACTGCTGTTTTCCCTTCTATATCTATGTTATACTCTTCTAACATTCTTATGACGCCATAAGGTGTACATGAAACAAATGCAGGCTCATTCATTTCTAATCTTCCTATATTTATTGGATTAAAACCATCTACATCTTTTTCAGGATTTATTGTTTCAAACGCTGTCTTTATATTCATATGACCTGGAAGAGGACTTTGTAATAAAATTCCTGATACTTCATTATCATTATTTAGTTTATTTATTAATTCTAATAATTCTTCCATTGTTGTATTAGTTGGCAATATATGTTCTATAAATTCTATTCCAACATCTTCGCAAGCTCTACTTTTATTTCTTATGTATATTTTTGAAGCCTCATCGTCTCCTACTAAAATCACGGCTAATCTAGGATGTAAATTTTCTTTTATTACCTCTTCTTTCAATTCCTGTCTAATCTTCTTTGCTAATTTTTTTCCATCAATTATTTCTGCCATTATTAAATTTATATTAACTTTTATTAAGTTAACACTTCCTCCTTTCTTTCATTTTTTTATTAGTGCTTTTATATCTTCGTCTTGTTTTAATCTCTCTGATAAAAAATAGTAAGACTCTTTATTTTGTTTTACAGCTATTTCTGCAAGTTCTTTATCATCACGTAAAGCAAAACTTGCATATTTTATTATTATCCCTTTATTAGTTATAGCTGTTTTTACTATCTCTCTATCATTACGTAACCTTTCACTTGCAAAATATAAAGTTTGTCCATAATTTTTTACACTTTCCATTATTATATCTTTATCATCTTTTAATCGCTCTGAAGCATAGCATGCTGTCCATGGTGCTTTTTTTATTGCTAACATTACAATATCCTTATTAGCTTTTAATTTATCAGATGCAAATTCTAAAGCTTCTCCATCATCTTCAAGAGCTGATCTTACAACGTCCTCATCATCTTTTAATTTTTCTGAAACATAATCTAACAACTTCCCTTTTTTACTAACTGCTTTTATTACATAGTCTTTATCATCATAGTGTTGTCTGATTTCTGTAACATCCTTCTCTTCCATCTTTTACCTCTTTTTTGCAATTAATGCTTTTATTTTAATTCCTTGTTCTGTAAACATTTTTTCATGTTCTGTTTCTATGTTATTTTCAAAAATAGGATTATTATGTAGGTCATAAGTTTTCTTAATTATCTCAAATCCACTTTCATCAAAATAATGTAAACTTGATTCAAATAAATCATCATCATCTGTCTTAAAATATATTTCTCCATTTGGTACTAAAAACTCTTTATATTTTTCTAGCTGTAATGAATGTGTAAGCCTCTTTTTACGATGTTTTCCTCTTGGCCATGGATTACAAAAATTAATATATATTCTTTCTACTTCATCTTTTGATTCCATAATTAATAAAATTCTAGATATATCAAAACGTGTTATTACTATATTTGATGTTTCTAAATTTTTCTCCTTATATGTCTTTTCTATATTTCTTTTTGCTAAACCTAACATAGCATCAACTAAATCGATAGCAATATAATTTATATTTGGATTTCTAGAAGCCATTTCTGCTATAAATAGTCCTTTACCACATCCTAATTCCAAATGCATTGGTTGATCAGGATTTTTAAAAAATGTTTTCCATTTTCCTTTCCATTCTTCTGGATCATCTATATAAAATGGACTTGCCTCTAATTCTAGTCTTGCCCATTTTTTATAACGAATTCTCATTTTATGTCTCCTCTTTATTAATTTCAAAATAATTTTATCATATAAGATTTTTTAAAACAACCGAACAAATAAAAAAATCCCTTTTAGGGGATTTTATTATAAATAATCTTTTAGATCTTTCATAAAATTTTCTTCTAACTCAATAATATCATTGGCTAAGCTTTTTGTATTTTCTTCTGCACCTGCATATTCATTTAAATATCTACCTACACTTTTTATTCCCATGTTGCATCCATCCATCATCAATCCTGCAATTTTCTCATCAGAATCATCTAAAGTCATCTTCATTTTAGTCTGCATCCAAGATTCCATTTTCAACATTGGATTAGGTTCTTTTTCAGGATATCCTCTATCATGTAACTCTTTGTGAACTATTTTGCAAAGGTCTTTATGTTGTTTTTCATAGTCTTCAAGCATTGCATTAAAATCTCCTCCTTTTGCATCTTCAATCACATGAGAAATACCGTCTATTGCCATTTGCAAACCACTGTTACATTCTTTTAACAATTTTACTGTATCATCCATACTTTTTTGCTCCCTTCGTTTATTTGGTAGCATCAACTAAATCAATTTTTCATAAAAAAGTGTGTACCATATATATTATGCCCAATTTAATAGCTTATATTCAAGAGCTAAAAAGCTAATTAGTTTTTATAAATATTTTTTTTATAAATTTTATAATTTTCGTAAATATATTTTGTTTTTCTACTTTCATTAACAAATTATTTGATATCTTTGGTTCTTCTATTTCGGTTTTTTCTATAATATCTTGTTTTCTTTTATTAAATAGATTGTCTACTTCATATTTTTTTCTATTTTCTTCTTCTATCCTTTGTAATTCTATTTGATCTTTTCTTAGCAATTCTGCTTTTTTTTCTTCAGAACATATATAGTCTCTATAAATTATTGCTAAAATTCCTCTAGCTCCTTTTGATATTTGTTGATCATTTATACTTATAGAATAGTCTATATTGGGTATATATCTTTCGTCTCTGTTTTTTTCTATTATTTCGATAAAATTTCTTGGTATTTTTTCGTATAGTCTTTTTTCCAAATGAGCCATTATATCATATACTTCACTAAATGATTCTTTTGTTATTTCAACCATATCTTTCCTCGCCATCTTCTTCCTTTTCTTTTATTTTTCCTTCTTTTTCATATTTACTGTATATTTCTAATGCTTTCTTTGCATTTTTAAAAATTTTTTCTTTTTGTAATTCATATTCTTCTTTCTTTTCCATTTTTTCTCCTCTATACTATAATTATACAAGTTAAATATACCAAAAAATATAAAAAAGTGCAATAATACAAATCATATATTTTTTTACATTCTTATAACATTTTTTACATAATTATTACAACAATATATGATACTCTTTTTTATATTTCCAACTTTTTGAATTTTTATTTTAAATTTTTAAAAAAAATTTATATTTTACTAAATTTATGTTAAAATGAAATTGAAATTTATATTTTTTAGATTAAGGATGTGAAACTTTGAAAGAAATGTATTTAAGATATGCAATCAAAGAAACAGATGTAAATTCAAATATTCAAGATATATTAAAGAAAAAATTTGGTATTTCTGCTAGATTATATAGAAAACTTGTAAATGAGAAAGCAATTAGATTAAATGGAACTCTTATTATTATTAACTTAAATTTCGAAGAAGATAACTCTAATATAGTTCCTACGAAAATGAAATTAAACATCATTTATGAAGATGAATGGATGTTAATTGTGGATAAACCTGTTGGAATTCCTGTTCATCCTTCAATTTTACATTACGAAGATAGCCTTTCAAACGGTATTAGAGCTTATTTTGATTTAATAAACCTAAAAAAACGTATACGTCCTGTAAATAGAATAGATTCAAATACCTCTGGATTAGTTGTATTTGCAAAATGCGGCTATATACATTCTGTTTTAAGTTCACAAATGCAAAAAAAGATCTTTACTAAAAAATATTTAGCTATTGTTGATGGAATTTTAAATAAAAAATTTGGAACAATTGACCTACCTATTGCAAGAAAAAATGATAGCATTATAGAAAGATGTGTTTCAAAAAATGGTAAGCCTGCAATTACTAATTATACTGTACTTAAAGAAAACTCTGACTATTCTTTAGTTGAATGTACTCTTCCAACTGGACGTACTCATCAAATTCGTATACACATGTCAGCAATTGGTCATCCAATTTTAGGTGATAGTTTATATGGTAAAGAATCAGATTTAGTTGAAGGTCAGGCCTTACATAGTTATTACATTAGTTTCATACATCCAGTCACAAAAGAACAATTGGAATTTACATGCGAACCTGCATGGGAATTATTTGAATAAAATAACTTTTACTATAATACAAGCGGGAAATTTAAAACTTCCCGCTTTTTTTTATCTGCATTTATTATTTATAAATCCTACAATTTGGTCTGCTAATAATTTTTCAAATCCATGATATCCATGATCTGCTCCATTTATATAATCAATATCTGAATTTTCATTTTTAATTATTTTTCTAATTTTTCCAGAATATTGTTCAGCATCTTGCAAAATCAACTCTTGAACATTTCCCCATCTCATAAATATAGGAACACTTATATTATTAAGTACTTCTAAATTTTCATCAGTTATTGTATTAATAAAATCTATTTTCTCATAATCTTTTGCATATTGTAAAAAGGTTTTTGGACTAATTGGATGTATAAAGCTTTCTTTTGGCATAAAATTCATTTCTTCTCCATTATTTATCTTTTCTTCTGCTATTTTTATGTATTTATCTGAATTATCTTTCAAGAAAAATTTTAAAACTGATGGTATATCTACTAAAGATAATAAAATAACTCCTTTTATACTCATTAACATATCTAGTTTATTTTCCTCTAATATCTTATTATATGTATATACAACTTTAGTACTACCCAAACTATGTCCTTGTAAATATATATTGTTGTATCCTAAATCCATCATTGTTTCAATAGCACCTTCAACATCATTATGACATTCATATATGTTTTCGAAAGACATTCCACCTAAATATTTTTTTCTTTTACCATAATCATTTTTTCTAAGGTATTTTGTTAATTCTGCTCCTCTATTATTAAAGCAAAAATAATCTATTGCATTATTATTTGCTTTTTTCGCTATAACATCATCTCTTTTTCTAAAACAATTACTAGTCATTCCATGCACTGATATTATCACACTATCTGTCTTTTCTTGAGATTCATATAATAATCCTGTAAGTTCAATACCATCTTTAGCCAAAAAATCAACTTTTTTCATTTCTTTCATTCCCTTCAAAATTTTATATCTCTAATATATCACATTTAATTACAAAAATACAGTATTTTTTTATATTTTATGGTATAATATGTTTGGTGATGAATTTGAAAGTATTATTTAAAAATAAAACAAGATACACCTATGATCTTTACGCAAAGTATAATGTATTTCATAGTGAAACAAATTTTATAATGAATAATTTATATAATGCAATAATGGTTTTTGGTATACTTTTTCTAATAATAATGCAAGTAGTACATCATAATTATGAAATGGTTACTCTATTTGGCGTTTTATTAACTATACTAATTGCTTGGAGACTTTTTTATCCTATGTTTATTGGACAAAGAGAAGTTACAAGCGATAAAATTACAAAAGAAAAAGAATATACTTTTACTTTTTATGATAATTATTTTACCATTGAGGATGAGAATTATATTCACAAAATGAAATATAAAGATTTATTCAGAGTACGAATTAACCATGAATACTCTTATTTATATACTGACAGAAAAAATGCGTATATTTTAGATAATTCCACTTTTTTACATGGTTCTTTTTCTTCATTTAAACCTTTTTTACGCAAAAAAGTTGGATGGAGATATAAATATTATAACCTTGTAGAAAAAAGTTTAGAAGAAAAATAGCAATATTACACACTATCAGAAAGGAAAATTTTATAATGAAAAACTTTTTTATAATACTTATTATGAAGTTGCTTCATTTAGCTTTAAAAATCTGTGGCAAAAACGGTGGTAACATTTTAGGTAAAATAGCTTATGATTGGAATCCTAAAATCTTTAACTATTTTAAAATTGATTGTCCTATCATAGCTGTTACAGCAACTAATGGTAAAACTATGACAAATAATGCTATTGCTCATATTTTTAAAACAGCTAACAAAAAAGTAATTAGTAATACTGAAGGAAATAATATGGAAACTGGTATACTATCTACAATACTTAAATGTTGTACTTTAACCGGAAAAATTAAAGCTGATTATTTAGTTTTTGAAGTTGATGAAGGTTATGTTCCTGTTATTTTTAAAGATTTAAAATTAGATACTCTTGTAATCTTAGATTTTTTCCGTGATCAATTAGATAGAAATGGTGAAGTTGAATCTCTTATATTGAAAATAGATAACTTTTTAAAAACTTATACTGGTAACCTTGTACTTAATAACGATGATCCAAATGTTGCAAGACTTGGAAAGGCAAATCCTAATAATAAAAATGTTAAGTATTTTAGTGTAGAAAGATACGATTTTGCAACAGATACCATCAAAGAAGCTGGCGAAGGAAAATATTGTCCATTTTGTAGTACCCAGTTAAAGTATGAATATTATCAATATTCTCACATTGGGAAATTTAAATGCCCTAAATGTGATTTTGGAAATAACAAAATCACAACATTAGCAACTAATATAGATTTAAAAAATAGAACTTTTAAAGTTGAAGATACTCTATATAACATTAGATTTAATAGTATTTACAATATATATAATTTTACAGCTTGTATTTGCGTTAGTTCTATTTACAATATCGAAACATCTATTGTTCAAAAGGCTTTGTCTTCTTTTATTCTTAATAATGGAAGACTTGAAGAAGTTGAAATTAATGGAACTCCTACAATTATAAATCTAGCTAAAAATCCAACTGGGGCCAACGTAAGTCTTCGCATTCTTAACGAAGATGATGATGAAAAAGAATTATTATTTGTCTTAAATGATAATATTGCTGATGGTTTTGATGTATCTTGGATTTGGGATATTAATTTTGACAAACTAAATAATGTTTCTAGAATTGTTACCTCTGGAAAACGTGCTTATGATATTGCTATTCGCATAAAAACAAGTGGATTTGATGCATCTAAAATTGAACCTTATTTATCTCTAGAAGAAGCTGTAAATAGCTTCTATTCAACAGATGTAAAAAAATATGTAATTGCAAATTACACTTCTTTACAGCCAACAAGAAAAGAAATTTTTAAACATAAATAAATATGAAAGGACTATTTGTTTCATGAAAGAACTAAAAATTTTATATTTATACCCAGATTTATTAGAATTATACGGTGATTATGGAAATATTCAAGTACTAAGATATCGTTTAGAAAAACGTGGATATAAAGCTATAATAGATAGATATTGCATTAATGATAATGCACCAGACTTTAAGTCGTATGACTTAGTTTTTGCTGGTGGTGGCGCCGATAATGAACAAAATATATTATCAGAAGATTTACTTCAATATAAAGATAACATTAAAGAAGCTATTAATAGTGGTGTATTCTTTTTATTAATATGTGGTGCTTACCAATTGTTTGGAAAATATTATAAAGGCGTTGAAGGTAATATTGTCCCTGGTTTAAATATCTTTGACTATTACACAGAGGCTATCACTGATAGAAAAAAAAGGTGCATTGGAAATATAGTTATTGAAGCTAATTTAAACGGAAAACAAACTAAAGTAATTGGTTTTGAAAATCACGGCGGACAAACCTTTGATATTACTAATTCTTTTGGAAAAGTTTTATTTGGTAATGGAAACAAATTCGGTGATTCTGAAGAAGGATTTATGCAAGATAATGTTATTGCTACTTATCTACATGGTCCTCTCCTTTCTAAAAATCCAGAAGTTACAGATTATATTATTAAATATTGTTTAGATAGAAAATATAATGAAGATATTAGATTAGATGAATTAGATGATGAATTTGAAAATAATTGCAGAAAACAATTGTTAGAAAAATTTATAAATTGAAAAAACTCCCAAGGGAGTTTTTTTTGTTATAAAACTAATTGTCCGTAACCATCTTCTTTCCACAAAAAACCGCCGGATTAATCTCAACATTAGAGATTATTACAGCATTGACCGCTTCAATTCCCTCTTCTTCGGAGAATCTTACAACTAGCCTGCCTGATACTACTTCCATATTTCTATCTAAAATAACTAGCTCTCTAAAAAAGCCGTGTTCAGAATAGAACCGTTTACATTTACCTTGTCGACTTCTTTTAAAGTCATCTGGATTTGTATACCAGGTGTCCTTAATCAAATCACATGGAACTTTTGATACAATAGGTGCCAATCTATTGTTAATAGATTTAGACTTTATGAATAAATCATATTGTTGTCTTTCAGTATTTCTGATAAATTTCTTTACCTTATCAATGCTTGTTCCTTCATCAATCATTAATAATGCTTGATCAAAACTTTCTTCATCTACTGAATTTTTTAAATTATTGCACTTTTTGCAAGTTCTATGGCAATTCGTCACAGGTTCTATTAAATTTACATCAACATTAGATGTATCAATATGTCCTTTTAGAACATCCTCTGCAGAAATAGTATAAGGCATTGGTCTCAGTTTATATATAGATGGTCCTCCTACTCTTTGTGCAACTAAATGGTCAACATTTGAGTTGCTATTGGTCAACTTCTTGTGACAAAAGAAACAAAAATGTTCTTCATCTGTTACAAGTTGGAAAACCACTTGTTGAAGTGACGATGGAGCTGGAATATATAGTATAGGCTGACCTGTTTTTTTGTCAGCATCAACTATTCCTTGCAGTCTATTATTCCGAATAATATTCGTACCAACTGCAGGCAGTTCCATAACCGTCGGCCTTAAGAGGATATTCATCTTCTTGGCCTCCTATCTAATATATTTACCTTCCCTCTTTGGTAGGTATGGCATTATTATATTACATTTTTCGCTAATTTACAATAATATTACATAAATTTACATAAAAAAGCAACCTTTTGACAAATCAAAAGATTGCTTTTTTATGTAAATTAAAAGTTTTTTATAAATGTAATACTCTTTGCTTTATTTCTTTTGTTTTTCCCACATTCCAGAAATTTTCTCCCAGATATCCGCAAGTTCTTCTCGTTACATTCATTTTTGCCTTATCTTTGTTTCCGCAATTTGGGCATTCCCACTCTAAATTATCATTTATTATAATTTCTCCATCAAATCCACAAACATGACAATAATCTGATTTTGTATTAAATTCTGCATATTGTATATTATCATAAATAAATTTAACAACAGCCTCCATAGCATCAATATTATGTGACATATTTGGAACTTCAATATATGAAATTGCCCCTCCTGGTGACATAGATTGGAACTCGCTTTCAAACTTCAATTTATCAAAAGCATCTATTTTTTCTCTAACATCAACATGATATGAATTTGTATAATATCCTTTATCTGTTACATCTTTGATTAATCCAAATCTTTCTTTGTCAATTCTAGCAAATCTATAACATAAACTTTCTGCAGGAGTTCCATACAAGGCAAATCCTAATCCTGTTTGTTCCTTCCAATCTTTTACAGCTTTTTGCAAACGTTGCATTATTTTTACTGCAAAATCATGTCCCTCTTTTGTCGTATGTGATTTTCCTGTCATTAGTTTAGTAGTTTCATATACTCCTATGTATCCCAATGAAATTGATGAATAACCATCTTTCAATAATTTATCTATAGTTTCCCCTTTTTCTAATCTAGCAATTGCTCCATATCTCCAATGTACTGGACTCGTATCAGATTTTGTTCCTAGTAAAGCATAATGTCTGCACATCAATGCTTCATAACAAATCTCTAATCTTTCATCAAATGTTTTCCAGAATTTTTCTTCATCTCCATCTGCAACAATAGCGATTTGTGGTAAGTTAATGCTTACAACACCTTGATTGAATCTTCCTTCAAATTT